>NZ_JBEZZB010000185.1:0-18953 GCF_040638955.1 Actinoplanes sp. NPDC024001 | reverse complement strand
CGCCGGGCGCCGGGCGCCGGGCGCCGGGCGCCGGGCGCCGGGCGCGAGGATCGCTACGGTTTCGGGCTGCAAGGCCGGGCCGCAGAACGCGGCTGCGGGAACTGAGACCACCGCCCCGGTGGCTGAAGTTCCGGGATTCAGGTGAGGTGGGGGGTGCGGGCGGCGAAGCCGCCCCGCACCGCGCGACGAAGTCGCGCCGCGCAACCAACCCACCAAACCCCTCACCCGGCAGTGGGGGTGCGGGTGGCGAAGCCCCCGCTACGCGCGACGAAGTCGCGCTAAACAAGACGAGGCTGGCAAGGTCAGCGCTCCCCGCTGACACAAACCAGCCCCAGTTGAGTGGGCGATACTGGGATCGAACCAGTGACCTCTCCGGTGTGAACGGAGCGCTCTCCCGCTGAGCTAATCGCCCTCAACGGATCCAGACTCTACCGGACGCTGCGACCGGCGCGCGAACCAGGGGTCACCACTTCGCGACGAAGTCGAGTGTCCAGGTCACCAGGTTGATGTCGAGGCTGAGGTAGACGGCGGTCCAGACCACGGCGCTGATGAAGATCATGCCGAGGACGCCGATGAGGGCGCGGATGGGGAGGCTCTGCCGGCCGACCCAGTGGGTCCAGCTCTGCACGTGGCGTTTGGTGAACTCGAGCAGGTTTTTCGCCCACACGAACTCGATGGCCAGGATGGCCAGGCCGAGGATGACGATCGCCCAGCCCGGACCGGGGAAGGGGATCAGCACGATACCGATCGCCACCACCAGTGCGCCGATCACGCCGACCGTGATCTTCAGAGCTAGGCGCCCAGTGGGGTTGGACCGGATACGGTCGAGCACACGCACGTTCGTTACCCCGTCGTCCGGTTTTACACCCATTTCATCCCCCAGTGTCCCGGAGCCCCGTCACCGCCCGGGAGGAATGGACGTTACCGGAGTAAGTCAACTGCTGGACCACCCGACGCCGGGCGGAGCCGAGTACCTGGGCAGAACAGGACAAGATATCGCTTTACGTCCTGTACGGAGGCGTTTTCGGAACCGTCTTCCCACTACTGGGTGAGATCAGCGTATGGCGGAGCGTAACGACAGGGATCACCTGAGTATGGGAAACGCGGGGTTCACCAGCCTCGCAGCGGTGCCGGGGGGAGTTCGTCCATGAGTACCATTCGTCCAACGACCGTCGAGGTCGAAACCTCGCTGCGGCTCGTAGCGCCTGACGCGACGGCACTGCCGGTCCGCGCCAGCCTGCGTTACGACCCAGCCGACCCATATGCGGTCCACGTGTTGTTCCACGCAGAATCAGCCGGTGGGGAAGCCGTGAGCTGGTCCTTTGCGCGGGAACTGCTCGTGACCGGGCTCGATGAGCCCGCGGGGATCGGCGACGTCCGGGTGTGGCCGTGGGCCACGCCGCGGGGCGATTTCGTCGCCCTCGCGTTGTCGTCGCCGGACGGCAACGCACTGTTCGAGGTGCCGCGCAGCGTCCTCGTCCGGTTCCTGCGGCGCACCTATGTAGTGGTGCCCCGGGGCCGGGAGTCGGATCACCTGGACGTGGATGCGGCCGTCAACCGCCTCCTCGCCGGGCGATAGGCCGGAACGACAGGCCGAACGACAGGCCGGGCAACAAGGCCGAGCAACAAGGCCGAGCAACAAGGCCGAGCAACAAGGCCGAGCAACAAGGCCGAGCAACAAGGCCGGACAACAAGGCCGGACAACAAGGCCGAACCACAAGGCCGAACCACACGTCGGACAACAAGCCGGACGATAGGGCCGGACGACCGGCCGGCCGATAGGCGAGGCGATAGCAAGAAACGGACAAAGGACGACCCGCGCGGACACTGCCGATCTGCGCGGGTCGCCCTTTATCCGGAAAAGCAAGTGATCTCCGAAAAGAAATCGGAATCGCACATATAGCGAATACCGAGCCGGGAATCGGACAAAAGGTTCAGCAAGTGCGCTAGTGGTCGCGTTGACGGTCATCGACGGTTACCGTGAGCGCCGATGCAAGCACTCATTCATGTCGCCCACCCGGCGACCGCCTCTCTCCCGCCGGACTGGGCGGGCATCGGAAGCTGCGCGCTACCGGTCGCGGCCGACGCCGTCACTGATCTGATGCAGTGTCACGCGGTCGTGCACACAGTCACCGTCCCCCTGATCGCCGAGATCGACTTCGTCCGGTTCACCTGTGAGCCGGGCTCGCTGCTCTGGCTGCGCCCAGGGCAGGCAGTCCGGTTCGAGACAGCGGAGCCGGCGCCGGCCGGGGACGAGGTTGCGAAACCGGACGAGCCGGGCCCGGCCCTGACGATCGTCTTCCGGTCCGGCCTCTTCACCGCCGACGATCTGCCGGGCCTCTCCCCCGACGATCCGGACGGTCCAGCCCGGCAGCCGGTGATGCCACCGGACCCCCGGGAGTTCCGGGCCGCCTTCGAGCGGCTGGCGCGCGACGCCGGTGGCACTCCCGGCCCGGCCACCGCCGCCCTGCTGCGGCACGAGCTCGCGGCCGTACTGTTGCGGCTCGCGCTGCTCGATCCCGGCCCGGCGCTGGCCGGGCACGTCGAGAGCCGGACGTTCGAGCGTTTCCGCCGCCGCCTCGAAGAGGGCTATCCGCACACCCGGCGAGTCGAGGACTACGCCGCCGAGCTGAGCTGTTCGGTGCGCACCCTGACCCGCGCGAGCCTCGCGATCACCGGCCGCACCGCGAAGCAGGTGGTCGACGACCGGGTGGCCCTGCAGGCCCGCCGCCTGCTCGCCGCCACCCCGCTGTCGGTGGCCGAGGTGGGGCGCAGCCTGGGCTTCGGCGAGCCGACGAACTTCGGGCGCTTCTTCCACCGGGAGACCGGGCTGAGTCCCGGCCAGTTCCGGGCCCGGTTCACGACGGACCGTCCGAGCGGGATACCCGGACAGCGATCACCGGCCGACTGACGGTAATTCCCACAAAACCCTGGGGTATGTGCATCAGGGGATGCGGCGACGAGGCATGATAGTCGGGTGCAGATCTCCGCGCGTGGCGACTACGCGGTCCGGGCGGCCCTGAGTTTGGCGCAGGCCTACCCCGCACTGATGTCCGCCCAGGCCATTGCCCAGGACCAGGAAATGCCCCGCAAGTTCCTCGAGGCGGTGCTCGCCGACCTGCGCCGGGCCGGTGTGGTGCGTGCGCAGCGTGGCGCCGAGGGCGGTTACACGCTGTCCCACCCACCACGGGACGTGACTATCGGTCAGATCCTGCGCGCGGTGGACGGTCCGCTGGCCGGCGTGCGCGGCCTGCGTCCCGAGGAGACTCAATACGCGGGGGCCGCCGAGAACCTGCCGAACCTCTGGGTGGCGGTGCGCGCGGCGGTCCGCGAGGTGGTCGACGAGGTCAGTCTCGCCGAGCTGATCAGCGGGCGGATGCCGGCGCACGTGCGCAAGCTGACCACCCGCCCCGACGCCTGGCAGCCACGCTGACGTTTGTGAATCGAGCTGATCGGGAACCGTCCGGCCATCTGCAAAACAGATAGGAGACGTTCCGATGGGACTCGTGTTCCGCAGCCGCAAGAAGTTCGGTCCGCTGATCCTGAACTTCACCGAGAACGGCTACTCGTCGTGGACCTTGAAGATCGGCCGCTGGTCCTGGAACTCCAAGACCCGCGCCCACCGCTACGACCTGCCCGGCCCGGTCTCGTGGAAGCAGGACAAGTCGCGTAGCCGCTAGGCCGGCCCGATGAGGACGTCACCGCCCAGGCGGCCGTGTTCCGGCCGCCTGGTGACCGCTCCGGAGTCGACGAGCGCGTGCAGCACCCGGGTCGCGTCGGCCGCCCGGTAGACCGTCTCGGTCAGCGTGAACGTGCGCAACTCGGTCACCGTCGCGGTGCCCACCGAAGCCAGATGCGCCAGCAGCTCACGGCGCAGCGGACCGGGGTGCGGCCGGAGTGAGATGTCGATCAGGTGCCGTTCCGGGTCGGCGGGGTCGCGTAGCCGTACCCCGGCGAACTCGTCGACTGCCCAGAGTGCCTCTTTGAAGCTCTCCAGGCTCTTCGCGGAGGTGGTGGCGAAAGCCACCACCTCGCCGGGCTCCGGCCCGGTCGCCAGCTCGGCCGCGGTGAGCAGGGGAAACCCCGCATCCCGATAGGGATCGAGCGGCGTGGCCGCCGGCAGCACCAGCAGGACGTCCGCGGGCTTGCCCGCGGCCAGGGCCGCGACCGTGGCCGGGCGGGGCGGTTCGCTCACGGCCGCCGCGTCCAGAAAACCCAGCATCGGTACGCGGGAAGCACCCGCCGCCTTGAGCGCCACGGGGAGCCGTTCGTCGGTCCCGCCGCCGACCGGAAGCACCGCCAGCCCCGCCGCCGTCCCGGCGTCGCGTTGCGCGGCGGTGAGCAGCCCGGCCACCTCGCTCACGTCGTCGCCGACCGCCACCATGGACAGTTCCCGGCCACGGGCCAGGTCGGGCAGATCGGCGAGGACCCGCACCGCCGCCTCGGCGGAGGCGCCGCCGTCCACGTCCGCATAGCCGTGCACATAGATCACCCGCCGGGCCCGGTGCAGCGCGCCGGGCGCCCAGGCCTGCAGGTGGCGGACGAGCAGTTCGCGTTTGACCGTGGCTATCGGGGACATACCGAGTTTGTACCCTGTCCACTTCGCCGCCCGAAACTTGTACCTACCGTATTCAACCGAGCACTATGAGGTACATGCCCCCTCCGCTCGCTGAAATGACCGCGCAGGCCCAGTCATTGACGTCGGCCGGCGATCTCGTGGGAGCCCGAGCCGTTCTGGACGGCGTCCTGCGGAACGCGGACGCCGACCCTCGCCGAGCCACAGCCGACCTGGCGGTTGCCGCCGCCCTGAACGCCCGGGTCCTCATCGCGCTCGGTGATCCGCAGTCCGCCCGGCTCTGGGCCGCTTTCGCGCACGCCGCCGAGGAGCGGCTGCACGGCGCCCGGGACGAGCGCACCATCGCCGCCGCCGCCACCCACGCCGCCGTCCTGCAACGGATCGGCCAGCACGGCCGGGCCGCCCTGGTCTATCACGACCTGGTCGGCGAACTGGCCCGGGTGGACGGTCCGGACGCGCCGCGGGTGCTCGCCGCCGAGGCCGACCTGGCGATCGCCGAGCACGCCGCCGGCCACTGCGGCACCGCCCGGGCCCGGCTGTCCCGCGCCTGGCGGCACCACCGCGACGTCTACGGCGACGCGGCGCCGGCCGGCATCAAGATGCTGGCCCGGCTCGGCTCGATGGAACGCGAGTGCGGCCGCGACCGGGAGTCTCGTGAGCACCTGGCCCTGGCACAGGAGCTGAGCAGCCGTCACCTGCCCGCCGACCACCCGCTCACCCGGCAGGCCGCCGCGCTGGTCGAGGGCAAGCCCTCCGGGCGGCACCGCTGCGGCGGATCGGAGCAGACCGGGGAGACCCCGTTCCGGCCGTTTCCGCGCCGGCCCACCGTGCCGGACCCCGGTCCGGACGGCCCGTCGCCGTTCCCGGCGGCCGCGCCCGGCCAGCCACCGCCGGACGAGCGGCCCACCGACCCGAACGGCACGGTCTACGCGGCGCCCGGTGAGTCCGTCGAGCCGGACAACCGGCCCACCGACCCGAACGGGACGGTCTACCAGCAGCCGCTCTACCTCAGCGACCTGCACCGGCTGCCCGGCGACCCGACCGGCCGGCACGCCCGCGCGGACACCCCGCCCCCGCTGCCGGGTCACCGGGCTCCCGACTACGGCGAGGACGGCCGCGCCGTGCCGGTGGGGTCGGCCCGGCCCAGCACGCTGACCGAGCCGCCCCATTCGCGGCTGCCGGTGCTCGCCGACCGCCCGGAGCAACCCCGCGGCACGAACCCGCTGCTCCTGGCAGCCCTGCTGGCCGGCGGGGTGGCGGCGGCCGCGGCGGTGGTCATCCTCACCCTGCCGGACGCCGACGGCACCACCGACGCGCAACCCCCGCCGTCGCCCGCACCGTCGACCCCGCCCGCCGCGCCACTGACCGCGACCGGCGACCCCGGGGCGCCGCAGAACGTGCGGATCCGCGACAACGGCGGCAGCGTCACACTGCAGTGGGCGTACCCGGCCAACGCCTCGGGCCAGGTGCTCGTCGCCGGCGGGCGCAACGGTCAGGAGCCGCGCAAGTTCCAGGAGCTGCCCTCCGGCGCCTCCGAGTTCATCGTCTACAGCCTGGACGAGAAGCTGAACTACTGCTTCACGGTCGCGGTGGAGAACGCCCGCGGCCAGGCGGCCACCTCGGCGCCGGTCTGCACCCGCCGCTGACCGTCCGCAACCTCTTCGCAACCGTCCGCCACCCGAGTTGCGACCCGACCGATGGCACCGTGGATCGACAAGGCGACCACAGGGGGTTGGGGCAGTGACGACGGATACGGCGAGCCGCGCCCCCACCGGGCGGCACCAGGAGCTCGGTGCCCTCGAGACCGCGGTGACGGAGCTCGAGGGACGGGCCATGTCGCAGTTCCGTTCCGTGCGCGTCCCGGCCGTGGAGCTTCAGCGCCGGGCCACCGAGCTCGGCGCCGAGGAACTGGCCCAGCGTGCCACGCTGCTGCTCGCCGGGGTGCTGCTCCGTGAGGGCCGCACCGGCGAGGCCGGCCAGATCGTCCACCAGGTCCGGGCGTGGGCCGAGGAGCACCACGCCGACTACCTGCTCGCCCGCGCCCACCGTGAGCTCTCCATCTTCTACCGCGCGGTCGGCGACTTCTCCGACGCGCTGACGCACGCCGTGCAGAGCGTCGCCGTGCTGCCGGAGGACGTGCCGCCGGTCACCCGGGCCCGCCACCTGCTGTCGCTCTCGGTCGCCCTGGACGAGGGCGGTTCGCCGGTCGACGCCGACCGCCGCGCCCGGGAGGCCCTGGCGCTGGCCGCCACCTCCGGCGACCACGAGACCACGCTGCTGGTGCTCAACAACATGGCGTACAGCGCGTTCGAGCAGGACGACGAGCCGGCCGCCCGGACCCTGGTCGAGCAGATGCGTGAGGTCCAGGTCACCTCGGGTGTGCCGTTCGGCGCCAACCAGCTCGACACCATCGCCCGGGTCGAGATGATGAGCGGCCGCTACGCCGAGGTCGAGGCCCTGCTCGCCCCCGCACTCGACGACCGGGTCGCTGCCAACGAGGGCGACGCCGTGGCGGAATGCCTGCTCACCCTGGCCCTGGCCCGCCGCCTGGACGGCCGGTTCGACGACGCCCAGGCCGCCCTCGACCGCAACCGCGAGCTCTGCGCCGACCGCGAGCTGGCCGCCGTCGCCGCCCGGGTTCGCCAGGAGCAGGCCGCTCTCTACGCCGCGACCGGCCGGTTCGCCGAGGCCTACGAGGAACACCGCGCCTTCCACGCCGCCGCGACCGCCCAGCACTCCGCGCAGCGCGACGCCCGCGCCCGGGCGCTGCAGGCCGTCTTCGAGGCGAACGAGGCCCGCCGCGCCAGCGAGCACTTCCGCGAGATGGCCCACCGCGACCCGCTCACCGGCCTCTACAACCGCCGCTACATCAACGAGCGGTTCCCCGACCTGCTGCAGGAGGCGGCCCGCAGCTGCCGTCCCCTGGCCGTAGCCCTGGTCGACCTGGACCACTTCAAGCGGGTCAACGACACCCTGTCGCACGCCACCGGCGACACCGTCCTGCAGCACGTGGCCGAGCTGCTGGAGGAGACGGCCGGCGGCGCCGCGGTGGCGGCCCGCATGGGCGGCGAGGAGTTCCTGCTGGTCTTCCCGGGCCTGGACGCGCGGGAGGCGGCGATCCGCTGCGAGCGGCTGCGCGTGCGCCTGCGCGCCCACGCCTGGGCGCCGATCACCGGCACGCTCCCGGTGACCACCAGCATCGGCGTCACCGCCACGACGCCGGACGGGCACGGCACGCTGACCGCCCTGCTGTCGCAGGCCGACCGCAATCTTTACGCCGCCAAGCGCGGTGGCCGTGACCGGGTGGTCGCCGACCTCGCCTTCTGACCCGAGGCTATTCGCCGACCGGACCCCCGGCCAGCTCGGCGACGATGTCCAGATGGCCCAGGTGCCGGGCGTACTCCTGGAGCAGGTGGAAGCAGATCCGCTCCAGCGGTGGCGGAGCCGCACCGTCCCACCGCGGCCCCGGCTGGCCGATCTCGGACAGGTCGCATCCACTGATCACAGCGGCGGTGTGCGCGCCCTGCCCGCGCAACGCCTCGGCGAGCTCGGCGAGGCTTTCGCCGGCCGGGACGTGCCAGCGGTCATCCCGGCGATCGCCCCACGGGTCCGGGACCGCCCGCCCCTGAAATCCCCATTCGATCCAGCGCAGCTCCACCCACCGCAGGTGCTTGACGAGCTCCAGCGGCGTCCACCCCGAGGCGAGCCGGCTGGACCGCAGCTCCGGCTCCGGCAGCGACGCCACCTTCGCCAGCAGGCTCTCCCGGAAGTAGTCCAGGTAGCGGACGAAAACCTCGGAACGGTCGGCAGCGGGCACGGTCGGTGACGGGAATTCGATGGTCATGCGGCGAGTATCCGGTTTGTATCAAGAGTCATGGGTGACGTGTACGTAAGGCGAGCCGTCGAGTCCGACCAGGAGACCATCGAGCGGATCCTCACCGATTCCTGGGGCGGCCCGATCGTGATCGGCCACGGCGTCGAGTTCAACGCGGCACGGCTGCCCGCGCTGCTGGCCGAGCGGGACGGTGCGGTCGCCGGGCTGCTCACCTACCACCTGGACGGCGACGCGCTGGAGATCGTCTCGATCGACGCGACGGCCCGGCACACCGGCGCCGGCACCGCGCTGCTCCGGGCGGCGGCCGGGGTGGCCCGGGAGCACGGGCTGCGCCGGCTCTGGCTGATCACCACGAACGACAACCTGGACGCGCTCCGCTTCTACCAGCGGCGCGGCCTGCGGATCGTCGCCGTGACGCCGGGCGCGGTCGACGCGGCCCGCGAGCGCAAGCCGTCCATCCCCGAGATCGGCGCGTACCGCATTCCGCTGCACGACGAGCTGACCCTGGAGTTACGCCTCTAGCTCCGCGACGACCGGATAGTGGTCGGACGCGTGCTCGGCCGACCCGCCCCGGATCACCCGCATCGTCCGGGCTCGCCGCGCCAGCGCCGGGCCGGCCAGCACGTAGTCGAGCCGGGTGGATCCGAACTCCGGCCCGCGCAGCCCGGTCGTCGGCACCGTTTCGCCGGGGCCCTCGCCGACGGCCCGCCAGAGGTCCGTGAACCCGGCGGTCGCGAAGGCTTCGAGGGCACCCGTGTCGGCCTTCCCGTCCGGGCCGAGGTGCCGGCGACGGTACAGCGACGGCAGCGCGGCCAGCACCTCGGTGTGGTCGCCGTGCGGGTCGAGCCCGTTCATGTCGCCCATCATCAGCGCCCGGTCGCTGAAGTAACGGGCGGCCAGCCACCGGGCCTCCCGCATCCGCCGGTACGGCCAGAACGGGTTCAGATGGGTGCTCACCACCCGGACCGGGCCGCTCCCGGTGGCGACGTCGACCACCGCGGCCGCGTGGTGCAGCCGCCAGGTGACGCTCGCCGTGCGCAGGATCCGCAACGGCGCACGGACCAGGACCGCGACCGGCTGGCCGAGCACCGACCGGGCCAGGTGCGGAACCATCTCGACCGCCCCGGCGAACGAGCGCATCCGGCTCTGATCGTACCGATGGAAGTCGCGCAGCTCCTGCAGTGCCAGGATGTCCGGTCGTGCGGCCCGGACCACCTCGATGATCGCCGGTAGGCGATCGCCGCCGCCGGTGCGGACGTTCCAGGTCATCACCCGCAACGTCACCCGATCGCCTCCAGCCGGCGGCCGGCGACCTGGGCGGCCTCCTCCGCGGCCTCCTCGGCGGTCTCGGCGTGCGCGTTGGGCCGGACGGTGAACCAGAGCACGGTCAGCCAGGCGGTGGTGAGCAGGGCGGCGCCGAGGAAGTCGGTCGGGTGGTGCATGCCGCGGTACATGCGGGAGAGCGCCACACCGACCGGCATGATCACGGCGAGGGCCGGGAAGATCCAGCGCCACGGCTGCTTGAACCGGGCCATCACGATGATCGCGATGGCGGCCCAGAGGCACATGGTGGCGGCGATGTGGCCGGACGGGAACGACGAGGTCGGCATCGGGCCGTCGAGCTGCTCGATCGGCGGGCGCGGCCGGTCGACCGCGGCCGCGGCGCAGAGGAACAGGGTGAGCTCGCCGACCATGGTGAGCACCAGGAACAGGACCGGGCGCCACTGCCGCCACAGGGCCAGCGCGATCGGGCAGAAGATCAGCGAGACGAACAGGATGGCGTGGGTGTCCCCGAACTTGCTCCACCACCAGCTCAGGTCGTCCAGCCTCGGGGTGCGGAAGCTCTGCAGCCAGGCCGGGAACGCGGTGTCGAAGCCGGGCGTCCAGCGGGTGACCGTGTAGCCGACCACGTAGAGCAGGCCGAACACGAAGACCCAGCCGACCAGGATCTCCGCGGCCTTCGCCCACGGGTGCGGCAGCACGGCGCCCTCGGCGGGCGCCAGCCGCAGGTCCGGGCCGGCTTCCGGCTCCAGGCCGTCGGTCAGCGGCGGGTTCGCATGGCCCGCTTCGCGGCGCCAGATCCGGAAGGCGTACGCCGTGACGCTGATCCACGCCAGTCCGAGCAGCCAACCGCCCAGCACGTCGGAGAGGAAGTGCACACCCAGCGCGATCCGGGTGAAGCCGATGGCCGCGACCAGCACCGCGGCCGCACCGATGAACCAGGGCCGCCAGCGGCGCCGGACCGCCGGCAGGAAGACCAGCACGATCATCCCGTAGACGACCATCGAGCCGAGGGCGTGCCCGCTCGGGAAGCTGTTGCCGGGCGCGGTGGCGACCGGCACCTCGACGACCGGGCGCAGCCGGCCGATCAGCGCCTTCAGCGACGGGTCCATCAGCAGCGCGCCGGCGCCGGTGACCACCAGGTAGACGGCCGGGCGCGGCCGGCGGCGGATCAGCAGCATCAGGGTCAGCAGCGCGACCAGCGGAATCATGAAGCCGCGGCCACCGGCCGAGGAGATCTGCTGCAGCACCGCGACCACGGTGTCCGAACCGGACGCCCAGCGGTTCAGGCTGTCCGCCAGGCTCCGGTCCAGGTTCTGCAGCGGGCTCCAGTGGAACCGGACCAGCAACAGCAGAACACCGAAGGTCAGGCCGATCGCGGTGACCACGGCCAGGCCGAGCACGCTGCGTTCGGCGAAGTGCCGCACCGGCGCCCAGCCGGTGCGCTCGACCACATGGTTGTCATCCCTCACAGACACGGCCGTGTCTTACCCGGACGGTTCCGCCGATACACCGGGGCCGCGCTGGACGGGAATCTCCGGGGCGGGAATCTCCGGAGCCGGCTCCCAGTGGTCGTCCTTGGCGGGGCGCCGGCCGACCCGGCGCGCCTCCAGCTGGGCGGCGAAGGCGAGGCCGAGGAAGAGGGCGATGCCGGTGAGGTTCGCCCAGACCAGCAACGCCATGATCGCGGTGAGCGGGCCGTAGGTCGCCCCGAAGCTGTCGCTGAACCGGACGTAGCCGGCGAGCAGCAGGCTGGCCAGCCACCACAGCACGGTCGACATCACCGCGCCGAAGAGCAGCCAGGACAGGGCCGGCTGGCGGCGCCGCACCGAGTGCCGGAAGAGCAGTCCGACCGCGAAGACGATCAGCAACAGGCTCAGCGGCCAGCGGACCAGGTCCCAGGCGACCCGGACGCTGTGCGGCAGCTCCCAGTGGCGTTCCGCCGAGTTGCCGGCCGACCGGCCGGCCACCAGCAGCAGGAAGCCGAAGAGCGCGGGGAGCCCGGCGACCAGCGCGAGGGTGGCGGCCCGCACGTACTTTTGCAGGGCGGGGCGGTCGCGCTCCACGCCGTAGATCCGGTTGGCGCCGCGCTCGATCTGGGCCATCGCGGTGGTCAGCGCCACCAGGCCGGTGATCATGCCGAGGGCCAGGGCCAGTTCGCCCGCCTCCTCGGTGCGGTCGTCCTCCACGAGCAGTTCCCGGACCAGCGGCTCGCTCGCGCCCGGGGTCAGCGCGATGACCGTGTCCGCGACGACCTGCCCGCCCTCCTCGACGCCGAGGTCGGTGGCGAGACCGGAGAGGGCGATCAGGAACGGGACGATCGCCAGGCAGAGCTGCAGGGCGAAAGCGCGGGCGTGGCTGAAACCGTCGCCGTAGCGGAACCGGACGAAGGCGTCGTGCAGCAGCGGCCACCGGCCGTAGTGCCGCAGCGCCAGCCACGCGTCGTCCGCTGAGAGCGTGTCCCCCGGCATCATCACGGTCTCGGGGACCGGCTCGGTGCTACTCACAGATTTTTCTCCGCGCGTTCCGCGACCTTCCCGGCGTCGTACGCCAGGTCGGGATCGGAATCGGGCTGCGGCACGCAGAGCAGCAGTGCCCGTGGCCGTACGTGAATTTTCATGGCCTTCCCCGGTGCGATCAGGTCCCCGTCGAGCTGCCGTGATTGTGCCCGGTTGCTGTAGATCTCCACACGCGATGCGGTGTACGTCTCCATCAGCGGCACCCGGTCCTGCCGGCGCAGCACCGCCCAGGCCAGCTGCGCCCAGTGCGCCAGGTTGCCCGGGCTCAGGATCGCCACGTTCAGTTTGCCGTCGTCCGGCTCGGCCTTGCTGAGCAGCCGGACCCCGCCCTGCAGCCGGCCGACGTTGCCGACGATGACCGCTTTCGGGCGGCGGGGCATCGGCGGGCCGCCGTCCAGCCGGATCCGGGCACGCATCGGCCGGTCCAGCAGGTGTTTGGCGCCGCCGCCCACGTACGCCAGCCAGCCGATGTGCTTCTTCGCCCGCTCCGAGGTGTCCTCCAGCATCTGCGCGTCGAAGCCCATCCCGGCCATCACCACGAAGCAGCGGTCGTCGATCACGCCCACGTCGATCCGGCGCCGCCCGCCCTCCAGCGCCACCTCGAGGCCGGTCTCCGGGTCGGTGCCGAGCCCCAGGTTGGCGGCGAGCAGGTTGCCGGTGCCGGCGGGCAGCACGGCCAGCGCCACGTCGGTGCCGGCCAGCGCGGTGACCACGGAGGTCACCGTACCGTCGCCGCCGCAGGCGAAGACCAGCTCGGCGCCGTCGCTGATCGCCTGCCTGGCCTGGCCGCGCCCGGGATCCTCCGGGGTGGTCTGGTACCACTTCGGCTCCGGCCAGCCGGCCTTCGCCAGCCCGTTGACGACGGTCTGCCTCAGATGATCAGGATCGGGCACCTTGGCGGGGTTCACCACAACGGCGGAGCGGGGTCCAGTCACGGGCTCAGTGTGCCGGAGGCCGTCCGGACCGGCGACCCGAGAATCCCGCACACTGCTCAGGTGACCGAACTGACGTACCCCGAAGTGGGAATGACGCGCACCGGGCCGCTGCCGGCCGGCTACCGCCATCTGCGCTACCGCACCCGGATCGGCACGGGCGAGGCGGTCCTGCGCCGCGCCGGCGCGGCGATCCTCACGTTCCGCATGCACCGGGCGACCGGCGCGCGGATCCGCACCGAGGCCGCCCGGGCCGAGCCGGGCGTGCGGCTCACCGTCGGCCTCGGGCCGCTGGCCGCGCCCTGCGAGGTGGTCTGGACCGTCGAGGAGGACGACCGGATCGGTTTCGGCTACGGCACCCGGGCCGGTCACCCGGCCACCGGCGAGGAGGCGTTCGTGGTGGAGCGCGACGCGCAGGACCGGGTGTGGTTCACGGTCACCGCGTTCAGCCGGCCGGCCGGCACGCTGATGCGGCTCGGCGGGCCGGTCGCGGTCCTCTTCCAGCATCTGTACGCGCGGCTCTGCGGTCGTGCGCTGCGCCGGGTGAGTACGGTGGCCTAGTGGGCACGACATCGGTCACCTGGTGGGGCCACAGCACGGTGTGGCTGGAGGATTCGGGTGTCACGCTGCTGACCGACCCGGTGCTCACCGCCCGCCTCGCACACCTGCGCCGGATGGCCGGCCCGGCACCCCGGCTGCCCGGCCCGCCGGACGCGGTGCTGCTCTCGCACCTGCACGCCGACCACTTCCACATCGCCTCGCTCAAGGCTGTGCCGGGGCGGCCCCTGCTGGTGGTCCCGCGCGGCGCCGCGGCTTTCGCCGCGAAATCCCTCGGCCGCGAGGTGGCCGAGCGATGCGTCGAGCTCGCGCCGGGCGAGGACACGACCATCTCCGGGGTACGGGTACGCGCCGTGCCCGCCCGTCACGACGGGAGCCGGGGCCCCTGGTCGCGGGAACGCGCCGTCGCCGTCGGCTTCGTGGTGGAAGGCGCCGCCCGGACCTGGTACGCGGGCGACACCGGCCTCTTCGACGAGATGCACGACCTCGGCCCGCTGGACCTGGCGCTGATCCCGGTCGGCGGCTGGGGCCCGACGCTCGGCTCGCACGGCCACCTCGACGCGGTCGACGGCGCCGAGGCGCTGCGCCGGGTGAAGGCCTCCTGGGCGGTGCCGGTGCACTACGGCACGCTCTGGCCGGTCGGCATGGGGCGGGTCCGCCGGCACATGTTCGACGAGCCGGGGGCACGGTTCGCCGACCACGCGGCCCGGACCTCGCCGGAGACCCGGGTGCGGGTGCTCGCCCACGGCGAGACCCTCACCGTCGAGGCGGCGGCGTGATCGAGGAACTGGCCACCCTGGGCTGGCTGCTGCTGGTCGTGGCGTTCGGCGCGATCGTGCCGATCGTGCCGACCGGCGCGGCGGTCAGCGGGGCGGCCGCGCTCGCCTTCCACGAGCACCCGTTCACCATCGGGTTCGTGGTCGCGGCCGGCGCCGCCGGGGCCTACCTCGGCGACCTGGTGATGTACGCGATGTGCCGGTTCGGCGGCGAGCAGCTGGCGCGGCGGCTGCGCTGGCTGCGCGACGAGGAACACCTCACCGGGGTGAAGGACCGGCTCAAGCAGAAACAGGTCCCGGTGCTGCTGGTGTCCCGGCTGATCCCGGGCGGCCGGGTGCCGGTGCTGCTGGCCGCCGCGTTCGTGGGCATCTCCTGGCGCACCTTCGTGGTCGCCAACCTGCCGGCCTGCGCGCTCTGGTCCGGCGTCTACGCCACGATCGGCCTGGCCGGCGGCTCGATCTTCCCGGAACCGTGGCAGGGCGTGGTCGCCGCGGTGATCGTGATCCTGATCGTCAATCAGACCATGACCTGGTGGAGCAAGCGGCGGGAACGCCGGGCCGCTGCCGCCGCGGCGGCAGCCCCTAGTACTTCAGGTGCGTCCGGGTGAGCTTGGCGACCTTCTCCACCATCGTGATGCCGGCCGGCATGGTCTGGTTGGCGTGCGAGAGCACCGCGATCGAGACGTCGGTGTCGCCGCCGGTGATCCGGCCGACCGAGTTGATGATCCAGAGGTTGTTCTCGGTGGAGCGGGCCAGCCAGCCGTTCTTCACCGTGGACTTCTCCCCGGTCTTCGCGGCCGCCGGGACACCCCAGTCCTGATCCTGGGCGACCGTGCCCATCAGCTTCGCCGCGTAGGTCCGGGACGCCTCGGTCAGCTCACTCTCGTCGTCGACCAGCTCGGTCAGCAGCTTCACCTGGTCGGTCACGGTGGTCCGGGTCAGGCCCCAGGAACTGCTCACCCTGGTCTCCGTCAGGCCGAGCCGCTTGTTGCACGCGGTGATCCCGCCCGACCGGCCGAGCTGACCGAACAGCGCCGTCGTGGAGTCGTTGTCGCTCAACCGGATCATCTTGTCGGCCAGCTGCCGCTCACTCGCGGTGAGTTTGCGGTCGTCGTCCTGCGCGGTCAGCAGCAGGCACGCCAGCACCTGCACCTTCACCACGCTCGCCGTCTCGTAGCGTTCGGTGCCGCGGAACGCGTACGTCTCGCCGGTCTTGCGGTCGAGGACCGCGACCGAGAACTCGGGCTTGCCGGTGGCGAACTTCTTCAAGGCCGCGTCGAGCGCCTTGGCGCGCCGGGCGCGCTCCTGAGCAGCGAGTTCCTCCGGGCTCGGCCCGGTCGGCGTCGGCGACGCCTGGGTGGCCGCCCGTGCGGCGCCGGACACCGGAACGGCTCCGCCGACCGGTTCGTCGTCGTCGGACATCCCTCTGGCCACCAGGATCGAACCCCCCAGGATGCCCACGGCGGCAATCGTCAAGATCAGATTCCGGGTACGTCGCACCCATGCATAGTGCCGTGTCGGCGGGTGCCGATGCCCCCCGGAATCCTGTGTATTTCCGACTTTCGACCCACTGCTGTGCTACCGACACGTTCCGTCATCACGGTGGGGGGTGCGTATCCGGCGCATCATGAGGGTATGGCCTTCCTCGTGTCCCGAGCCGTCCGGTTGTCCCGCGCCGCCTTCGCCCTGCCCGTGGCCGCCGTGGACCTCACCCGCGTGGTGGCCGGCCAGGTGATCGAGACCGCAGCCGCCGCGGCGACCGTGCCGGTGCGCGCGATGAACCTGCTCGGACAGGCAGAATTGCTGCTCAACCGGGTCAACCTGGCGGTCGGCCAGGCCGAGGAGTTGATCACCAGGGTGTCCGCGGTGGCGACCGCGGCCGAGACCACCGTCGCCGAGGCGCGGGCCATCACGACCGCCGCCGCCCTCACCGTCGAGGAGGCCGGCTCCATCTCCGCCGCCGCGGGTGATCTTGTCCGGCGCTCGTCGATCACGGCCGAAGCGGCCGGCGTGATCGTCGGAGACGCCGCCACGGCGGTCGCCGAAGTGACGACCATCACATCTGCTGCGGCGAGCGCGATCACCGACGTCACAGCCATCACCGAGGCGGCCGCGAACACCATGACCGAGGTCGGCGCGATCACCGCCGCCGCCTCCACCGCGATCGACGAGGTCGGCGCGATCACCACCGCCGCCTCCACCGCGATCGACGAGGTCGGCGCCATCACGACGGCGGCCTCCCGCACGATGAACGAGGTCGGCGCCATCACCGCCGCCGCCTCCAGCGCCATCAACGAGGTCGGGGCGCTCACCGGATCGGCGCGGGAGATCGTCACATCCGCCTCCGCGGTCGCCGACCGGGCCGATGCGGTGGTCGCGCGAGCCGACACCGCGGCAGCCGAGGCTCAGGATCTGCTCAACGGTTACGCGCCGACGTTGCGCAACGCCGCCCCGCTCGCCGCCCAGTTCGTCTCCGAGCTGACGCCGGACGAGGTCTCCGCCGCCATCCGCATGGTCGACCAGCTGCCGGCCCTGCGCGACCACCTGGTCAACGACGTGATGCCGCTGCTGAGCAAGCTCGACCAGGTCGGTCCCGATCTGCACAAGCTCCTCGAGGTGACGGAGGATCTGCACCTCGCGATCGCTGGCCTGCCGGGCCTCAAGCTGCTCCGCCGCCGAGGCGAAGACCGCATCAACGACTGACCACACGCCGGCCGCCCTCTCGCGTCCGCAGGCTGCCCACCAGAGCAGCCTCACAAAGCCCCACACGCGCCTGAGCGACAGCCGACGCCGCCAGCTGCCCGCCAGAGCAGCCTCACAAAGCCCCACACGCGCCTGACCGACAGCCGACGCCGCCAGCTGCCCACCAGTGCGGAACGTCAGGCGGTATGAACCTCCCGCGGGGTGCAGGCGACAACGGTCAGTGCGCGAGTGATGGCGGGCGCACCAGCGAACCGTGGGGTGCGTTGGCAGCAGTCAACGGCGGTGAGCGGGGGGCGGAAGAGGTGGGCCGCCGTCGGCGCGGAGGAAGAGGGCCGCCGGCGGCGCGGAGGAGGTGGGCCGCCGGCGGCGCGGCGGAGGAGGGCGGCCGTCGGCGCGGCGGCGGGGGCCGAGGTGGGTCAGGCGGTCAGGCGGCGAGGACTATGCCTTTCAGTTCGTAGGAGGCGATGTCGGGGCGGATCGTCACCGTGGGCTCCTGGATGAGGCGCAGGTTCGGCATGGCGAACAGCTTGCTCAGGAAGATGTCGGCCTCCTGGATGGCGATGTAAGCGCCCGGGCAGCGGTGTGCGCCGTCTCCGAAGGACAGGCCGGCGTCGGCTACGCCGTCGGCCAGGGGGCGGCCGGGGCAGATGGCGGCGGGTTCGGCGCCGACGGCGGCGGTGTCGAGGTTGGCGGCTGCTACGCCGACGTCGACGCGGGCGCCGGAGGGGATGGTCACGTCGCCGAGGTTGACGTCGGCGGTGGTCCAGCGCATCAGGTCGGCCACGACCGGTTCCAGGCGGAGGATCTCGTGCAGGATCGCGGTGCGTTCGGCGTCGTCGCCGCTGGTGTAGCGCTCGCGCAGGCCTTCGTCGGTGAGCAGGTGCCAGGCGGCCACGGTGATGAACTCACGGGTGGTGACCATGCCGGCGGCCGCGAAGGTGACGCATTCGCCGAGGATCTCGGCCTTGCTGCAGCCCTCGTCGAGCAGATGGGAGATCAGGTCGTCGCGGCGGGCCTTCCGGCGGGCGGCGATCGCGGGGCGTACGTCTCGCCAGAAGAACGAGAGGACCGTGAAGTTGTTGAAGGCCTGCTGCCGGGCGGCCGTCAGGCCGCGGGCCGTCGGGTCGGGGATGCGGAAGAAGCGGTCGAGACGCCTTGCCATGTCGCCGCCGCTCTCGGTCAGGCCGACCACCTCGGCGGCCACCGCCACGGCCAGCTGGAACGAGAGGGTCGAGAGGTCGGCTGCGCCGCGCCGCCGCAGCACCTCGCACTGCTGCTCGGCGAGGCGGTGCATCAGGTCCCGGTACGCCGACTCAACCCGTTTCGGGGTGAAGTAGCGCGCCGTCTGCCGCCGGTGTTCGCGATGCTCCGGCCCGTCCCGGTAGAGCACCGGCAGGCGCATCCGGTCCTGGAGGCGGAGCGCGTTCTCGATGCCGAGCCCGGCCTGGCGGGTGTCGGTGTGCCGGAGGAAGAGCCGGGCGGTGGCGTAGTCCTGGATGTGCCACACCCCGTCGGCGTCGACACGAACGGGGCAGCCGGGCGCCCGCAGGCCGCGGTGCACCTTGCGGCTGCTATCGACAGAGGTCATTCGCCGATTGTGAAACACGGGCGCCCGCCCCCGCTGCCCGGGACGCCCGCCACCAGTTCCGGAACCAGGCGAGCGCCCGACCACTCAGCACGCACAAAGATCGAAGTAACCCCGACCAGCACGCATCGCGCCCGCCGGTGCCGAGGGTGCCGAAATCGACGAGGCGAAGCCGTGGTCGATTTCGG
>NZ_JBEZZB010000184.1:0-19136 GCF_040638955.1 Actinoplanes sp. NPDC024001 | reverse complement strand
CGCGCAGCGGTGGTAGCGGCCCGCCTGGGTGTCTGCCTGGCCGGGCCCGCGTGGCCGTGCTCGCGCGGATGAGGCCGTGGCCTGGGTGGGCGTCTGCTCTGCCTGTGCTCCGCGGCTGTACCGCGCGCGGGCTGGCCGGGTGCCTGCCCGGCGGCCCCGTCGTGGGCGGGGCGGGTCAGCGGCGGAGCGTCTCGGCTGGGGACTCGCCGTAGCAGCGACGGTAGGCGGCGGCGAACCGGCCGGCGTGGGTGAACCCGTAGCGGTAGGCGACCTGCGAGACGGTCGTCCCCGGCGGCGCCTGCCGCAGTTCGTCGTGCACCAGACCCAGCCGCAGCTGCCGGAGGTAGGCGGTCGGCGGCATCCCGGCGTACCTGCGGAAGCTCAACTGCAGCGACCGGACACCGACGCCGGCGATCTCTGCCAGGTCGGCCACCGTGAAGGGACGGCCCGGCTGCGCGCGCATCGCCTCGACCACCCGGCGGATCACGCCCGGCGCGGCCAGCGCCGGACGGTCCCGCTCCAGCTGATCCCGATGCGGATGACCGGTGGCCAGCAGCAGCCCGGTGACCAGGCTCTCACGCAGCCGAGGACCGACAAGCGGATGGCCGGCCAGCCCTTCCGGAGTGCTGACATCGGCAGCGATCATCCGGGTCAACCGGGCCCAGGCCGCCCCGGTGCCGCCGGTCACGTCGAGGACCGGCCCGAGGTCGACCGGCCCGCGCACCGGCCGGTCGAGCATCCGGGCCAGCTGGTCCTCCAGTTCCCGCCGCCCGACCTTCACCGCGATCACCCGGCAGTCACCGTCCCACCGGTCCAAGACCGTGTCCCCGACCGGCTGGTACACCCCCGCATGCCGCCCCGCCACAATCCGGTGCGGCTCGTCACGGCCCTGATGCCAGGTGATGCCCCCGGTGAGCGGAAGGTTGACGTGATAGGCGCCAAGCTCCCCGGCCCGGATCCGCACATCGACCCCGAACCGCAGATCCCCCAGCGTGACCGGCCGATCCTGCGCGACAGCGAACGTCGCCGTCCACCCGCTGGCTGGGGAGAGCACATCCACGTCCAGGGCGTAGAAATGCCGTGAAAGCACGGCCTGCGCCTCATCCGCGTCCTTGATCGTGTGATTTGTCGCCCGCACGCATTACAGCTTGGCTTCTCACTGAACACCCTGCCAAGCGCCAGCTGGGCGGTTTGCGGCACCCCCTTTTCGGTACGGCTGTCCGAAAGCCCCGCCTTGCTCCCCGCAAGCCGGTAATGATTCCGCGCCCAGCGATCCGCCCGCTGGCTGCGGCTCTCGACGCACCCATCCGCATAGCGGGGCCCGCATGACTGACAGCCGAGCTGACCGAGCCGTCGCCCACGCACCCTGAACACGCCGCTCTACCCGCGTGCCGCACGGCCGAGTGGCGCGAGCCGTCGCTCATGCCGCCAACAGGCCTTGGGGGACCTGCGTGGCGGACGGCCGAGTGGCGCGAGCCGTCGCTCATGCCGTTTACCGGTCTTGGGAGACCTGCATGAGCGACGGCCGGATGGCGCGAGCCGTGGCTCATGCCGCTAATCAGGCGTGCGAGAGCTGCGTGAGCGACGGCCGGCCTGGCCCCAGCCGTCGCCTGTGCATGCCAACACGCGGCATTGCCTGCGTGGCCAGCGGCTGAGTGGCGCGAGCCGTCGCTCACGGCACTAACCCGGCTTGCCGAACGTGCGTGGCGGACGGCTAGTGGGAGCCGTCGCTGCGGCGTGGGGCAAGGAGGAAGGTGACGGGCGGTGTGGCGGGTGAGGACGGTCGGCGGCGCCGGTGATTGCGAGGGCGAGTGGGGGGACCGGTGGCGGGTGGGCGGTGTGGGTGCGGGACGGGACGAGCCGGGGCAGGAAGGGCGGGGCAGGAAGGGCGGGGCAGGAAGAGCGGGGCAGGAAGAGCGGGGCAGGAAGAGCGGGGCAGGAAGAGCGGGGCAGGAAGAGCGGGGCAGGAAGAGCGGGGCAGGGAGGGGTGGGGCAGGGGCTCGGCCGGCGGGCGCCGGGCGGCCTGGAGGGGGCAGGGGGATCGCGCGCCGCTTGGCGGGAGGAGCCGGTGCGGTTGGGGAGAGGTAGGGCGTACGTCTGATGGGTGAAAGAGGGCTTGGGCGCGCAAGAAAGGCAGTGAGCTAGCCTCCTAGGATGATATAGAGGGTGTGGGGGGTGTGACTGCGCGTCAGGGGCGCCGACCCGGCTGGTTATAGTTGCTCGGCGAGCGACCGGAGCAGCATGCGAATCCGCCGGTGACAGGCGCGGTCGGTCTCGCGGGTGCCGGGCGGGGGGTTCGGGCCGAGGGGGAGAGGAAGTCGCGATGTCGCAGCAGCCTGCGCCGTCCATCGAGACCTCCAATCGCATCTGGACCGTCCCCAATGTGATCAGCTTCGTGCGGCTGCTCGGCGTGCCGCTCTTCCTCTATCTGCTGCTGGTCACGGAGAACGACGTCGCCGCGGTGATCGTGCTCGCGGTCGGCGGGTCCACCGACTGGGTGGACGGATATGTGGCCCGCCGGATGAATTCGGTGAGCCGGCTCGGGGAGCTGCTGGATCCGTTCGCGGACCGGCTCTACATCCTGGCGACGCTGATCGGCTTCACCGTGCGTGAGGTCGTGCCGTGGTGGCTGACCGGCGCGCTGCTGCTGCGTGAGGTCTTCCTCGGGGTGGTGCTGCTGGTGCTGCGCCGGCACGGGTTCGGACCGCCCCCGGTGCACTACGTCGGTAAGACCGGCACGTTCGTGCTGCTGGCGGCGTTCCCGGTGATCCTGCTGGCCAAGGCGGTGCCGTCGATCGCCTGGTGGGCGAGCCCGGTGGGCTGGGGCCTGGCCTGGTGGGCGCTGGGACTGTATTGGGCGGCCGCGGCGCTCTACGTGATGCAGGCGGTGCGGATGCTGCGCGCCGACCGGGCCGGGACGGTCGGGCCGTGACGGTTCCGGATCCCGACGGCGGGTCGGGGAAGCGGACGTTCGGGCCGGACTTCCTCACCGAGCTGTTCCGTAATCCGCTGGACCCGGGCTATGCGGACGCGGCCGCGCGCCGCGCCGAGACCGGTGGGCGGACCGGGGCGCGCAAGCACGCGGCCCGCGGTTCCGCCGCGGTCGTGCTGCTGATGATCGGTTTTCTGATCGTGGTGGCCTACCGGCAGACGGTGGCCGAGGAGCCGGCCCGCACGCAGGCGCGGGACGAGCTCGTCGAGCAGGTGCAGCGGCGCCGGGCCGGGACCGAGCAGTTGCAGGAGCGGGCCGACAAGCTGGCCGGTGAGGTGGCCGAGCTGCGGGAGCGGTCGCTCAGCGACGCCGCGATCGCCCGGCTGCGTGATCTGGAGGCGGCCGCCGGGCTGGCCCGGGTCCGCGGCTCGGGGGCGAAGGTGACGCTGGCCGACGGTCCGACGCCGGTGGACGCGGTGACCGGGGAGCGGCGCACCGAGGGCCAGGTCAAGGACACCGATCTGCAGTTCGCGGCGAACGCGCTGTGGTCAGCCGGTGCGGAGGCGATCGCCATCAACGGGGAGCGGCTGACCGCGACCTCCACGATCCGGCAGGCGGGCGAGGCCATCCTGGTGGACGTCCGGCCGGTCACCACGCCGTACGAGGTGGTCGCCATCGGTCCCGGTGACCTGGCCGGCGACTTCCGGGACGGGTTCGCCGGCCAGTTCTTCGAGACGCTGTCCACCCGGTACGGCATGTCGTTCGAGGTGTCCAAGGTGAAGAACGTGACTCTGGACGGGGCGGCCGCGCTGAAGCTGCGTGCTGCCACGCCGAGTATCGCCCCGCCCGCGCCGTCGGGCTCTGCGTCGGAAGGCGGCCGATGATCGCCGTACTCGCTCTGCTGGCCGGTGTGCTGCTGGGCATCGTGTTCAACCCGTCGGTGCCGCCGGAGCTGGTGCCGTACCTGCCGATTGCGGTGGTGGCGGCGCTGGACGCGGTGTTCGGCGGGGTGCGCGCGAAGTTGGACGGCATCTTCGACGACAAGCAGTTCGTGGTGTCGTTCATCTCGAACGTGCTGGTGTCCGCGCTGATCGTGTACGTCGGTGACCAGCTCGGCGTCGGCGGCCAGCTGTCCACCGGTGTCGTGGTGGTGCTCGGCGTGCGGATCTTCGGTAATGTCGCGGCCATTCGCCGGCACCTCTTCCGGGCCTAGGACTCAGATGACCGAGCGTGACGAGACCGGCGCGAAGCCGGTGGTGGACGAGGAACCGACCGTGGCTCTCGACGACGACGAGGAGCCCCGATCGGGTGATGACGCGGATCCGCCGGAGTCCGACACGCCCGAGCCGGCCCCGGAGAAAAGTGATCTTGGACGCCCCCGGATCCGGCGCCCGGCCCCGGCCGGCACCCTCATCTGGGTGCTGCTGGCGCTGCTCGGCTTCACTCTGGTCGTGCAGTTGCGCAGCAACGACGTCGACCACGGCCTGGCCACCGCGCGCCAGGAGGACCTGGTGCGGATCCTGAGCGACCTGGAGGCGCAGGACAGCCGCCTGCTCGCCGACATCCAGAACCTGGAGGCGACCCGTCAGCAGTTGTCCTCGGGGGTGCAGGGCCGGGAGGCGGCGCTGGACGAGGCGACCAAGCGCGGTGAGGAGCTGGGCCTGCTGGCCGGCACGGTGCCGGGCAGCGGTCCCGGCCTGGAGATCGTGCTGGACCGGGTGAAGGCGTCGGCCGTGCTGAACGCGGTGCAGGAACTGCGGGGCGCCCGCGGTGAGGTGATGCAGCTCAACGGTGCGAACGGCGCCGTGGTGCGGGTGGTCGCCTCGAGCTATTTCGTCGACGCTTCCGGCGGCGGGATCATTGCCGACGGTGTGCATCTGACCGGACCGTTCCGCCTTCTCGTGATCGGTCAGCCGGAGACTATGCGCACCGCTTTGCAGATCCCGGGCGGGGTGGTCGCGTCGGTGCAGAACGACGGCGGTAGCGTGACCATGGACTCGCGTTCCCTGGTCGAAGTGACCGCGGTGCGTAAGGCGACAGCCTTGCAGTATGCGCGTCCGGTTTCGTGATTTACGGAGGAAGCGTTGATTCCTGAGGATCTGCGGTACACCGCGGAACACGAGTGGGTCGCCGGTGACGGCAGCGGTCCGGTGCGGGTGGGCATCACCCACTTCGCGCAGGACGCGCTGGGCGACATCGTCTTCGTGGACCTGCCCGAGGAGGGCACGGTCGTGCAGGCGGGTGACTCGCTCGGTGAGATCGAGTCGACCAAGAGCGTCTCGGAGATCTACGCCCCGATTTCCGGCACCGTGGTGGCGAAGAACGCCACTCTCGCCGATGAGCCGGAAATCATCAACGGTGAGCCGTACGCGGCCGGCTGGCTCGTGGAGATCGCGCCGGAAGATCCGGCGGCGCTCGATTCCCTGCTGGACGCCGCGGCGTACCGGGCGATCACCGAGAGCTGATCGGCGCGGAGCCGTTTGGCTCGGCGGCGAAAAGCAAATATCGGTCTCCGCGAGTCCGGTTGCTCAGCGATATTGGCGCTGACTAGGCTCGCGGAGCACACGAAGAACTGTTATCCCTTTGAAACCGATAGTCGTGCGTCGGGCCGAATTAGGCCTCGGCGGGGCCGCCCGCGCGGTGGTCCTGCCGGGAGGCGACGACCAACTGATCCGTGAGGTGGTCCGATGACGCGCCCAGACGACGAGTTTCCCCCACTCGACGTCACGTCCACGCTGAACCTTGGCGCCCTTGACGAGGTGCTCGAGGGACCAGAGACCGACGTGGTGCCCAGCCGCATGTCCGGCTCGCTTCCGCCGGGCATGGCCCTGCTCGTCGTGCGCCGTGGCCCGAACGCGGGTGCCCGGTTCCTGCTCGATCACGACGTGACGACCAGCGGCCGGCACCCGGACAGTGACATCTTCCTCGACGACGTGACGGTTTCGCGCCGCCACGCCGAGTTCCACCGCGACGGCGGCACGTTCACCGTTCGCGACGTCGGTTCGCTCAACGGTACGTACGTGAACCGGGAAAGGGTTGAAGCCGCGACCCTGAGCAACGGCGACGAGGTCCAGATCGGCAAGTTCCGTCTGGTGTTCATCGCCGGTCCGCGGCCGGAGGGCGAGGGCCGGGCGTGAATTCGTCGGGGGCGGCCGCGCGTGACCCGGGGGCTTCGGGCCCTCAGGGCGGGCGTGATGGTGCGCTGATGAGCATCGGGGAGGTGCTGGCCCATCTGCGCACCGAGTTCCCCGACACCACGATCTCGAAGTTGCGGTTCCTGGAGGCGGAGGGTCTGGTCGACCCGCAACGTACCGCCTCCGGGTACCGCAAGTACTCGTGGAACGACGTGGCCCGGCTGCGGTTCGTGCTGACCGCGCAGCGGGACCAGTACCTGCCGTTGCGGGTGATCCGCGAGCAGCTGGACCGGATGGAGCAGGAGCCGGCGGTGCCGCAGCGGCCCACCCTGGTGGCGGTGGGCGCGCAGCGGGCCACGGACCCGGCCGACACCCGGATCCCGAAGGCGGACCTGCTCGAGCGGACCGGGGTGGAGGAGCCGCTGCTGGCCGAGCTGGAGCAGATCGGCCTGGTCACGGCCCGCCCGCCGGGCTGGTACGACGCCGACGCGGTGATCATCGTGGAGGCCGTGGTGGGTCTCACCCGGTACGGGCTGGAGGTGCGGCACCTGCGGGCGTTCCGCAACGCCGCCGACCGTGAGGTGGGCCTGTTCACACAATTGCTCGCGCCCCTGGTGCGTCAGCAGGACCCGGCGGCCCGGGCCCGGGCCACCGAGACCGCGCGTGAGCTGCAGGCGCTGTCCCAGCGGCTGCACGCGGCGCTCGTCCGCTCCGGTCTGCGCGGCGAATTAGGGCGTTAACCCCCGCGTGGGGGGTATCCCGCGCGGGCCGGTTTTCAGGGGTGTGCGTGTACCGTGCAGGTAGGGGCGGCTGGACGTACAGCGGCGACAAAACGACGACACGGAGGCGGCGGTGCGCGAGCTGAGCGTGGTCGGGGTCCGGGTGGAGCTGCCCAGCAACCAGCCGATCGTTCTGCTGCGGGAGGTGGACGGCGACCGCTACCTGCCGATCTGGATCGGCGCGGTGGAGGCGACCGCCATTGCCTATGAGCAGCAGGGCGTCAAGCCGGCCCGCCCGCTGACCCATGATTTGCTGCGGGACATCCTCGCGGCGCTGCAGGCGCCGCTGAAGGCCGTGGAGATCACCGAGTTGAAGGACAACGTCTTCTACGCCGATCTGCTCATCGGGGACAACCTGCGGGTGTCGGCCCGGCCGAGCGACTCGATCGCCCTGGCGCTGCGGGTGGGTGCGCCGATCCGCTGCGCGGACCAGGTCCTCACCGAGGCGGGCATCGTGATCCCGGACGAGCAGGAGGACGAGGTGGAGAAGTTCCGCGAGTTCCTCGACCAGGTCCGCCCCGAGGATTTCGCCGGTTAGATAGACGCCGGCCACGATCGGGCCTCGCCCGGACGCGGCGTGTCGGGCCGTTACCTCCATGTTTCGGCCGTGACTGAGATATACGCTCGTGACGTCCAGGTGTACCGGCGGGGAGGTAATCGCGTGCACGAGCAGCCTCTTGAAGGCCCGATCCTCGGTGAGGACGGCTCGGTCGGATATCGCGGGGTGACGGCCTGTCAGGCGGTCGGTATCAGTTACCGCCAGCTCGACTACTGGGCGCGGACCACGCTCGTGGTGCCGAGTGTGCGTGACGCGTCGGGTTCCGGCACGCAGCGCCTCTACTCGTTCCGTGACCTGGTGGTTCTCAAGGTCGTGAAGCGTCTGCTGGACGCCGGTGTCTCGTTGCAGAACATCCGCCGGGCGATCGACACGCTGCGCTCGCGCGGGGTGGACGACCTGGCCGAGATCACGCTGATCTCCGACGGCACGACGGTCTACGAGTGCCGCTCCCCGGAGGAGGTCGTCGACCTGTTGCAGGGTGGGCAGGGTGTGTTCGGGATAGCGATCGGCGGCGCGTTCAAGGAGATCCAGGGTTCGCTGTCGCACCTGCCGGCCGAGCCGGCGTCGCCGCAGCCGGTGGGCACGGACACACCGGGGGAGCCGGCGGCCGGCGACGAGCTGGCGGCCCGGCGGGCCCGCCGTCGCGCGGGTTAGCGGACGGAATCTGACCGCAAGCCGGGGTAGCTTTCCCCGGTGACTCACATCGCAGACAGCCACGATGTCATCCAGGTCCGTGGGGCCCGGGAGAACAACCTTCACGACGTGTCCCTGGACGTGCCGAAACGCCGGTTGACGGTGTTCACCGGGGTTTCCGGTTCCGGCAAGTCGTCGCTGGTCTTCGGGACCATCGCCGCCGAGTCGCAGCGGATGATCAACGAGACGTACTCGGCGTTCCTGCAGTCGTTCATGGGCAGCCCGGCGCGGCCGGACGTCGACGCCCTGCACAATCTGAGCGCCGCGATCGTGGTGGACCAGGAGCGGATGGGTGCGAACGCCCGGTCGACGCTCGGCACCGCGACCGACGCGTACACGATGTTGCGGATCATCTTCAGCCGGCTCGGTTCGCCGAGTGCGGGCAGTGCGCTGGCGTACTCGTTCAACGCCGAGGGCATGTGCCCGAACTGCGAGGGCCTGGGCAAGGTCTCCACGATCGACATCGAGCAGTTGATCGACCGGGACCGGTCGATCAACGAGGGCGCGATCACGGTGCCGAACTTCAGCGTCGACGGCTGGTATGTGAAGGCGTACTCCGAGTCGGGCTTCTTCGATCCGGACAAACCGATCCGCGACTTCACCGACGCCGAGCTGGCGGACTTCCTCTACAAAGAGCAGATCAAAGTCAAGATCAACGGCATCAACACCACGTACGAGGGACTCGTGCCGAAGGTGCAGCGGATGTACCTGACGAAGGAGCGGGAGTCGGTGCAGCCGCACATCCGTGCCTTCATCGACCGGGCCGCCACCTTCACCGCCTGCCCGGACTGCGGCGGCACCCGGCTCAAACCGGCCGTGCTGGAGTCGCGCATCGCCGGCCGCAACATCGCCGAGTGCTCGGCCATGCAGGTCAGCGACCTCGCCGGGTTCCTGGCCGGGATCACCGCGCCGGCAGTCGGCCCGGTCGTCACCAACCTGCGGCACACCCTGGACTCGCTGGTCGAGATCGGACTCGGATATCTGTCGCTGGACCGGGAGTCGGCCACCCTGTCCGGCGGTGAGGCGCAGCGGGTGAAGATGGTGCGGCACCTGGGTTCCAGCCTGACCGACATCACGTACGTGTTCGACGAACCCACGGTGGGCCTGCACCCGCACGACATCCAGCGGATGAACGGGCTGCTGCTGCGGCTGCGCGACAAGGGCAACACGGTGCTGGTGGTCGAGCACAAACCGGAGACGATCGCGATCGCCGACCACGTGGTCGACCTGGGGCCGGGCGCGGGGCCGGGCGGCGGGCGGATCCAGTTCGAGGGCACGGTCGAGCAGTTGCGCGCCAGCGAGTCGTTGACCGGCCGGTACCTGGGGCACCGGGTGCGGTTGAAGGAGACCTACCGCGAGAAGACCGGCACCATGCCGATTCGCGGTGCCAGCACCCACAACCTGCGCGATGTCGACGTCGACGTGCCCACCGGGGTGCTGACGGTGGTGACCGGGGTGGCCGGTTCCGGCAAGAGCTCGCTGATCTACGGTTCGCTGCCGCAGCGCGACGGGGTGGTCGTGGTGGACCAGTCGGCGATCCGCGGGTCCCGGCGCAGCAATCCGGCCACGTACACCGGGCTGCTCGACGCGGTGCGTACCGCGTTCGCCAAGGCCAACAAGGTCAAGGCGTCGCTGTTCAGTGCGAACTCGGAGGGCGCCTGCCCGAACTGCAAGGGCATCGGCCTGGTCTACGTGGACCTGGCGATGATGGCCGGGGTGGCGAGCGTCTGCGAGGAGTGCGAGGGCAAGCGGTTCACCGCCGAGGTGCTCGGCTACAAGCTGCGCGGCCGCGACATCAGCGAGGTGCTGGCGATGCCGGTCAGCGAGGCCCTGGAGTTCTTCACCGAGAAACCGGCCCGGGCGATCCTGGACCGGCTCGCCTCGGTCGGCCTCGGCTACCTCACCCTCGGCCAGCCGCTGAACACCCTGTCCGGCGGCGAGCGGCAGCGGCTGAAACTGGCCGTGCACATGGGCGGCGGCACCGTCACCTACCTGCTGGACGAACCCACCACCGGCCTGCACCTGGCCGACGTGGACCAGTTGCTGGCCCTGCTGGACCGCCTGGTCGACGCGGGCAACACGGTGGTGGTGATCGAACATCACCTGGCGGTGATGGCCCACGCCGACTGGATCATCGACCTGGGCCCGGGCGCCGGTCAGGACGGCGGCCAGGTCGTCTTCACCGGCACGCCGGCCGAGCTGGTCGCCAAGTCGGACACCCTGACGGCTCAGCACCTGCGCGATTACGTCACGCACGACTGAGCCCGCAGCGCGGCCACCCCGCTGCGCAGGTGTTCCTCCACGGTCTGTTCGGGCAGGCTCGCGGCGACGGCGACGGCCGGGACCGCGAGCCCGTCGTGGTAGTGCAGGTAGAGCAGTTCCCTGGTGAGGCCGGGCAGGTCGCGGAGCCGCCGGTGCACGCCGTGGTAGGCGCCGGGCGCCGCTTCGCGCGGGAGGAAGTCGAGATCGTCGAGGTTGGCCGGGTGGGCGGCGGCAACCGCCCGGTGGACCTCGGCGACGGCGTGCACCGGCAGGCCGAGGTGGCCGGCGACCTCCCGCTCGGTGGGGAAGCGGGACAGTTGCTGGATCAATGCGCTCTCGGCCCGGCGCACCGCCGGCCCGTGACCGGCCAGGACCGCGGTCACCCCGGTCTGCCGGGATCCGCGGACCAGATCCCACAGCAATCCGCGGATCCGGGCCCGCAGGTGGGCCCGGAAATAGCCGCGATCCGGGTCGTGGAAACGGATCGCCAGGGCCAGGCCCTCACCCCAGACGTCGTCGGCGAAATCCGGCCGGCCGATTCGCCAGGCCTGCTGGCGGGCGATTCTTTGCGCCGTTTCCGCCATGTCCCGGGCCAGCGATTCCTCGAGATCACGCCGGGCCGGATCGCCCACGTCGAAGATCCGCATCTCCCGCAGCCGGTGCTGGATGTCGAGGTCCTCGGCGGTGGGCCGCAGCAGCGGGAACGCCGCCACCACGTCGCCGGTGCTGATCATCGGCGCGAGCAGACGGGCGGTCAGGCGGGGTAGCAGCCGGCGTTGCGGGAGCTCACCGTGCTCGGCGCCGGTGACCGCGTGCACGGGTACGCCCAGTTCAGCGGCGAGCCGGGGGCGCGACATCCGGGCCAGCACCCGTACCGTCGAGAGGTATTCGCTGAACGGCCTGCCGTCGTGCCGGCGCGGGTCGGCGGAGCCGGTCCAGCGCAGGCCCGCGTCGCGGGCCAGCCGGTCGAAGGTGAGATCGCAGCGGGGCGCCCCGTCGAGCAGATCGAGCAGGAACGCGCGGGTCGGCCGGCGGCGGCCGGACAGATAGGCGGCCACCGTGCCGGGCGCGTATCCCGCCGTTCTCGCCAGTTCCGCGGGCGACATTTCCAGGGTGTCGCACAGCATTCTGATGACGCGCCGCATGACCGGAAATATAGACGTCGTTCTGCATTTGTTCGGTAATGCGGAAGAGGGATTGACGGGCCCGATTCGCGGGCCCGTCAATCGCCGGCGGGATTCAGTTCTTCTGGTCGACGAAGGCGAGCGCGGCCTGCGCGAACAGCGGCGAGTCGACCAGGTTGTAGTGGGTGAGGCCGGGCAGGATGGCCAGGGCGTGCCCGCCCTTGGGCCGGTTCTCGCCCATCCAGCCGCCGTCGCGCTGGCCGCCGTCGAGCAGGGCGAACACCTCGACGAAGTGGCTGGGCGGGCACATGTCGGCGTCGGCGGCCATGATCAGGGTGGGCACCCGCAGGCCGCGGACCTCCTCGGTGAAGTCGAAGTCCTTCGCCATCGCCTCGCCGATCTTGTCGAGCAGCTTGGGGAAGTCCTCCGGGCGCGGCGCGACCCGCTGGTACAGCTCGTACATCGGGGTGTCCTTCATGAACTCGACGGCCGCGCCGGTGACCTGCCCCTGCTGCTCCAGGATCTCCGGGTAGGTGGCGCTGCGCCGGATCCCGGCCGACGCGGAGACGACCCGGCCCACCTTCTCCGGGTGGCGGATCGCCACCTGCAGGGCCACACCGCCGCCGAGGGAGAAACCGACCACGTCCGGCTTGTCCAGCCCGAGGTGGTCGATGAGGGCGGCGATGTCGTCGCCCATCGTCGGGATGTCGATGGGCCGGTCCACGTCCGCGGTGCGGCCGTGCCCCTGCAGATCGGGCAGGATCACCTGGTGGTTCGCGGCGAACGCGGCCAGGGTGGCCGCGAACATCTCGCCCGAGCCGAGGCCGCCGTGCAGCAGGATCAGCGGGCTGCCGGTGCCGTGGATCTCGTAGTAGAGGTTGATCCCGTTGACGTCGGCGTAGGCCATGGTGCGCTCCCTGAAGAAGTCGATGTGATGCCGGGGTAGACCGGGTGGGTGCCGAAAACTCATCGCGGGTGGCGAAAGAAATTTGAACTGGACTAGTTTCTGCGGGGTGAGCGATGTCGCGGCGCAGCTTGAGACGTTCCGGCCGGAGCTGACCGGCTACTGCTACCGGATGCTCGGGTCCAGCTTCGAGGCGGAGGACGCCGTGCAGGACACGATGATCCGGGCCTGGAAGGGGATCGACGGTTTCGAGGGGCGTTCGGCGTTGCGCTCCTGGCTGTACCGGATCGCCACCAACGTGTGCCTGACCATGCTGGGCAGCGCCCAGCGGCGGGTCCGGCCGATGGACCTGGGCCCGGCCGGGTCCGGCAACGCCACCCATCCCGGCGAGCCCCGGCCGGAGGAGATCTGGGTCGGCCCGGTGCCCGACGAGCGGGTGCTGCCGGAGGCCACCGACCCGGCGAACGTGATCGCCGCCCGCGAGTCGATCCGGCTGGCGTTCGTGGCGGCGCTGCAGCACCTGCCGGCCAAGCAGCGGGCCGTGCTGATCCTGCGTGAGGTGCTCGCCTGGTCCGCGCAGGAGGTGGCCGAGCTGCTGGACACCTCGGTGGCGAGCGTCAACAGCGCGCTGCAGCGGGCCCGGGCGACGATCGCCGCCGCCGACACCGGCGCGCAGGTCTACCAGCCGCTCGACGGCGAGCAGAAGGCGCTGCTGGGCCGCTATGTGAAGGCCTTCGAGTCCTATGATCTGACGGCCCTGACCGCCCTGCTGCACGAGGACGCGACGCTGTCGATGCCGCCGCTGCCGCTGTGGCTGCGCGGCCCCGACGACATCACCGCGTGGATGACCGGCACCGGCAGCGGCTGCCGCGGTTCCCGGCTGGTTCCGGTGGTGGCCAACGGCCTGCCCGCGTTCGGTCAGTACCGGTGCAGCGCCACCGGTTCCGGCCACGACCCGTGGGCGCTGATCGTCCTGGAGATCTCCGGCGACCGGATCGCCTCGGTGAACAACTTCCTCGACACGCAGCGGCTGTTCCCGCTCTTCGGCCTCCCGGCGCACCTGGATTGACCGCACATGGCGGCGGGCGTGGTGGCCTGGGTGATCGGCGTCGTCCTGCTCGGCGGCTCGGCGATCCTGGCGCCCGTGCTCGCCGCCCGGCGGCGCCGCGGCCCCGCCCCGCCGCGCCTGCCCGCCGACCGGGTCACCGCCGATCAGGTCACCGCTGACCATCACCGGGTCCTGGTCGGCGCCGACGGCCTGCAGGTGCAGGTCCGCGGTTACGGCTACGCGGTGAACTGGGCGCCGCGCTGCGCACTGCGCTGGCCCGAGATCGACGCGCTGGTGCTGGAGACCGGCACCTACGACACGATCGTCTCGCTCTACGCGCAGACCCGCACCGACCACTTCCGCAAACACCTGCTGGACGCCAGCGCCTTCGACCGCGGCCAGTGGGCGTCGCTGCGCGACCTCGTCCAGAAGCACACCGCCGGCCGCCTCACCATCGACCTGCGGCCCCTCGGCGACTGAAAAGCCCTTTTCGGTACGCGTTCTCCCCGGTTCCGGGCCACCCGCGCGACCGCCTGCCGGGTCGCGGCCTCCACCGCGACCGCCGGGCGTGAGCAGTGGGTTGCGCTCACGGCCCGGGATCCGCACCCAGCCCGAGCAGGTCGAGCAGGCTGAGCAGGTCGGGCCCGGCACCCGCGACGACCAGCCGCGACCCGTGCCGGCGTGCGGTCAGCCGCAGCCGGGCGATGGCTTCCACCGTCACCACGTCCGCCCGCGCCACCCCCACGTCACAGACCACCACCGTGGCGGGCCGGCCGCACAGCAGCTGGGCGAGGTCGGCGCAGAGCACCGGAATGTCCGAGCGCGAAAGCGTCGCGCCGACCGCGAATCTGGCCGTCATACCGGTGCAGACCAGCCGGCCGCCGCAAAGTCATCGCGCCGCGCCGGATCGATCTCACAGCAGCGCCGACGCGACGACCGGCAGGACGTCGGCCAGGTTGCACAGCCGCACCCGCCCCGCCTGCTCGGCGGTGAACGTCCGCAGCGGGATCGGCTCAGCACCGAAGTGGTCCTGATACCGAGCGCGCAGGTGGCGCGACGAGCGGGACAGCAGGTCACCCACCGCCATGGTGCTGGTGCGCAGGAACTTGATGGGTTCCTCCCCAGCGACCCATAGCTCCGGGCGCCGGCCCGAGGTGTCGAGCGCGAGGTGGACGAGGTCCGCGGTGAGGGTTCGTTTGCGCATGACGTCGCCGCCGGACCAGACGGCGACCTTGAACTCGGCGACGCGAATGTTCGTCTCCAGGTCGTAGGGCCGCGACGGGTCGTTGCCCGGCCCCAGCGACGGCCGGTTGACCACCGACTCGCCGGCTTCGAGAATCGCCGGGAGGGCCAGCGAGATGACGGCGGCATGGATGACGTCGCTGACCCGGCCGACGTCACGGCGCACGATCAGCGCGGCCCTCAACAGCTCCTCAGAGAGGCCGGCGTCGGCGGTCACCGCGGCCACGCTGTCCCGGTCGGTGTTCAGCAGGCGATGCTCCAGCGTGCCGACGCTCTGCGTGAGGGGCGCGCCGCGCAGGAAGGAGACCAGTGTGGTGAAGGCCGCGCCCGCCTGCTCCGCGTCGACCTGCGGAGCCGGCCGGGCCCGGGCCGCCGTGCCGGTGACCACCCCGACGGCCGGCCTCGGCGACCCGCTGGTCGGGAAGCCTAGCCTGGCCAGCACCGACCGGGCGGTCTGCGAGGTGAACCGGGAGCGGCTGATCCCGGCGGCGGTCTCCAGGACCTGTTTCACCGGGTAGCGCCGGTTCCCGACCTCGGCCCAGTGTGTCTGTACCGGCTCCGGCATCTGGTCGCGCATCCGGATGACGACCGTCTCCCGGTCGAGGTCGACCGCCTCCCGGTCGATGGTGAAGCGCATGGTCCCTCCCCGTCGGACAGCGACGAGGATATGCGGCCGCCCGCAGCAGTCGTCATCCGACCGCGGCGGCCAGCGGGGGAGGGGTCAGCGCGTGGTCGACGGCCCGGCACTTCCGGCCGCGCCGATGAGGCCGGCCGGTTCGGTCACGGCGATCGAGCGCTCCACGTGGATGGCGTGCCAGAGGCAGAACATCGCCACCGTCCAGACCTTGCGGGAGCGGTCGGCCTCGCCGCGGCGGTGCTCGGCCAGCAGGTCGCGGGCGTAGCCCAGGTCGAGCAGGTGCCCGGCCTGGGAGGTGGCGAGCAGCCAGTCCACCCAGTCGCCGATCGGGCCGCGCAGCCACAGCCGGGTCGGGGTGGGGAAGCCCAGCTTGCGGTTGGCCCGCACCGACTCGGGGACGATGCCGCGCATCGCCTCGCGCAGGGCGTGCTTGGTGGTGCGGGTGCCGGCCGGCAGTTTCAGTTCGGTGGGCAGGCCGGCGGCGGCCGCGTACACCTGCTGGTCGAGGAACGGGACCCGCAGCTCCAGGCTGTGCGCCATCGACATCCGGTCGGCCTTGGCCAGGATGTCGCCGGGCAGCCAGGTGTGCAGATCCACGTACTGCATGGAGGCCACGTCGTCGACGTCGGCCGTCTCGGCGTACAGATGGGCGGTGATCGCGGTGTGCGGCTGCGCGGTGTGGCGCAGCAGCCGGGCCTTCTCCTCCGGATCGAAGATCCGGGCATTGCCGTAGTAGCGCTGCTCGATCGGGGTGGTGCCGCGTTCCAGGAAGGAGCGGCCCTTCACGCCTTCGGGCAGCACCTCGGCGAGGTGGCGCAGGCCGCGTTTCATGCCGGCCGGCAGCCGGTCGACGCCGGCCAACGACATCGGCTCGCGGTAGATGGTGTAACCGCCGAACAGCTCGTCGGAGCCTTCGCCGGACAGCACGACGGTGACGTGGCGGGCCGCGGTGCGGCACAGGAAGTAGAGCGGGATCAGCGACGGGTCGGCCACCGGGTCGTCGAGCAGCTGCACGATGCGCGGCAGCGCGGCCAGCACGTCGTCGTCGGTGACCACGGTCGGGGTGAGCCGCACGCCGAGCTGGTCGGCGGTGTCCTGGGCGACCTCGATCTCGGAGTAGCCGTGCTCGGCGAACCCGGCGGTGAACGCGTGCAGGTCCGGAGCGGTGCGGGCGGCCAGCGCGACGATCGCCGACGAGTCGACGCCACTGGACAGGAACGCCCCGACCGGCACCTCGGCGTGCAGGTGCTTGCCGACGCTCGCCGTCAGCGCGTCCTGGATCGCCTGGTAGGCGGCCTCCGGCTGGACCCGCAGCGGCCGCAGCGACGGCTTGAACCAGCGGTGCTCGCGCACCCCGCCGCCCGGCGTCCAGACCAGCCGGTGACCGGGCGCCAGCCGGCGGATGTGCCGGTGCAGGGTGAGCGGGTCCGGCACGTACTGGAAGGTCAGGTAGTGGGCGAGCGCGTCGGTGTCGAGCGCGCCGCCGGGGCTCGCCGCGAACGGGTCGAGGGCCTTGCGCTCGCTGGCCAGGAACAGCCCGTCGGAGGTCTCCAGCACGTAGAGCGGCTTGATCCCGAAGGCGTCGCGGGCGGCGTGCACGGTGCCGGTGCGGTGGTCGTAGGCGACGAACGCGAACATGCCGCGCAGCCGGGACAGGGCGGCCTCGCCCCAGTAGTGGAAGGCGGCGGCCAGCACCTCGCTGTCGCCGTCGGTGGTGAACGCGGCGCCGTGCTCACGGATCAGGTCGGCGCGCAGCTCCCGGTAGTTGTAGATCTCGCCGTTGAACACGACAGTCCACCGGCCCGCGTACCGCAGCGGCTGCACCGAGTGCTCCCGGTCGATGATGGCCAGGCGGTTGAAGCCGAAGGCGTAGCCGTCGCCGTACTCGATCCGGGTGTCGTCGGGCCCGCGGTGCCGCATGGTCTCGAGGGCGGCGGCGAAGGCCGCCGCCGTGGCCGCGTCCGGCGGGCCGGCGTCGGGCCGGCTGCTGACGAAGGCGCTCAGTCCACACATCGGTTGCCTCCAGCTCGGGGGTGAGGGGAGGCGACGGTAGGCAGCGACCTGTGAAGATCTTGTGCGGTTGTCGGCAGGTTCCGTGCGGCTGCCGGAACCGGGCCGGATCTTCACCGGATCCTGACATTTCTTGGTGGGGTGGAGCCGCTGGGTGAGAATGCGAACCGTGACCGCCCGCATCCTTGTCGCCGACGACGATCCGAAGCACGCCCAGCTGATCCGCCTCTACCTGGAGAAGGAGGGGCACCAGGTGCTCACCGTCGGTGACGGCCGGGCGGCGCTGGAGCAGGCGCGCTCGCGCCGGCCGGACCTGGTCGTGCTGGACGTGATGATGCCGCTGGTCGACGGGCTCGACGTGTGCCGGATCCTGCGGGCCGAGTCGGACGTGGCGATCGTGATGGTCACCGCCCGCTCCTCGGAGAACGACATGCTGCTCGGGCTCGACATCGGCGCCGACGACTACCTGAGCAAGCCGGTCAGCCCGCGCGAGCTGACCGCGCGGATCCGGGCGCTGCTGCGCCGCACCCGCGGTGGCGAGGCCGCCGAGGTGCTGCGCGTCGGCGGCCTGGAGGTGGACGCACCCCGCTTCGAGGTACGGGTGGACGACACCCCGGTCCGGCTGACCGCCAAGGAGTTCGGCATCGTCGAGCTGCTGGCCCGCGAACCGGGCCGGGTCTTCACCCGCGGGCAGATCCTGGACAAGGTGTTCGGCTTCGAGAACGAGGTGTCCGAGCGCACCGTCGACGCGCACGTGGTCAACCTGCGCCGCAAGATCGAGAAGAACCCGGCCGAGCCGCAGTACGTGCAGACCGTCTACGGCCGCGGCTACCGGATGGCCGAACGGTGAGTTTCCGGCTGCGGATCTTCCTGCTCGTGCTGGTGGTGGCGGGCACCGCGATCGGCGCCACCGCCTGGCTGACGCTGAGCCTGACCTCGCGGGCGGTGACCCGGGCCGAGCAGGCCCGCGAGAAGCACCAGACGGAGATCGTCGAGACGATCCGCGGGTTCGGCATCCGGCACGCGGACTGGGCCGGCGTCGACCGGGTGGTGGCCGAGCTGTCCACCGCGACGCGGCTGCACATCCGGATACTCGCCACCGACGACGAGGTGCTCGCCGACTCGGACAACCTGGAGGGCCGCGCCGCCGGGCCGGTGCGGCTGCAGCCGCAGACCGTCGAGCCCTACCCGCTGCTGGACCCGCTGATCCGTGACCGGGCGCACCAGCTGTCGGTGGCCGTCCAGCGGAAGGTGGAGGCGACGGGCCGGCGCGAGCTGACACCCGCGATGGCGAAGGCCCGGGCCGCCAAACGGCCGTGGGAGTCGCCCGGTGACCCGCCGCGGCTGCCTGCCGATCTGCTCGGGCCGATCCCGGTGACGGGGGAGTTCACCCGCCCGGTCGCGCAGGCCTACTTCCAGGTCGTGCAGTACCGAACGGCGCTGGCGACGATCCGGTGCGCCGTCAAGAAGCAGCCGGCTCTAGGGCTGCGGGACGCGCCGTACCTCACCGAGGCGCAGCGGGCCGCCGCACCGGCCTGCGTGCGGGCCGCCACCGCGAAGGTGCGGGCCGACGGTCCGTGGCTGGAATCGGTGTGGGGGCAGGTGCACTACTGCTGGACCGACGATCCGGACTACGCCGAATGCCTCGGCTCGGCCTTCCAAATGGCGGCGTCGAGCACCGGCGCCGTACCCGTCAAGATCTATCTCGGCGCCCGGCAGGGCACCGAGCTGGACGGGCTGCGGCGTCCCGCGGTGGCCGGCGCGGCCGCCCTGCTGGTGGTGGCCGCGCTCGGCGCGGCCTGGGTGGCGCGG
>NZ_JBEZZB010000183.1:0-19285 GCF_040638955.1 Actinoplanes sp. NPDC024001 | reverse complement strand
CCGGCGACGTACGCGGGGCCCTGGCGGCGTACGGCGCGGCGCTGGCGCTCTGGCACGGTCCGCCGCTGGTCGACGTCCCGGCGCTGGCCGACCACCCGAAGGTGACGGTGCTGGCGGTACAGCACCGGCAGGCCCTCGCCCGCTACGGCGACCTGATGATCGCCTCGAACCGGTCGGCGGAGGCGCTGGCGGTGCTGGCCGGCGACGCGGTACGCCACCCGCTCGACGAGTCGGCGCAGGCCCGGCTGTTGCGCGCCTGTCATGCCGCCGGTCAGCGGGACCGGGCGTTCGCGGTGTACGAGTCGACCCGCCGGTCACTGGCGGAGGAACTGGGCGTGGGGCCCGGCCGGCATCTCGTCGCCGCGTACCGGGACCTGCTGCGCGACGGATCCGGCCGCCCGCCGGCTGCGGGCGCGATGCCGGAGCCCGACGAGGCCCTTCCGCATCCATAGTCGAAGTCTTATAGTCGGATCCGACTATAGGGAGCGGCGGATGGCACGACGGAAGGTCTCCAACACTTTGGCGCTGGCCGTGCTCGGCCTGCTGCAGGAGAAGGCCATGCATCCCTACGAGATGGCCTCGACGCTGCGGGAGCGGGGCAAGGACAGCAGCTTCAAGGTCAACACAGGATCGCTGTACGACACGGTGCAGTCCCTCCGGCGGCACGGCTGGATCACCGAGGTCGAGACGGTGCGCGACAGCCGGCGGCCGGAGCGGACCGTCTATGCCACCACCGACGTGGGACAGCAGGAGTTCGTCAGCTGGGTCGACGAGCTGATCCGCACCCCCGCGACGGAGTACCCGAGATTCATGGCCGCGGTCGCCTACCTCGGTGCTCTCGGACCGGAACGAGCCGTCGAGGCCCTCAGCGAGCGGGTCCGGCACCTCGACCGGCAGATCGAGGAGAGCCGGCAGCTGCAGGACGAGACGGTCGGTGCCGGGCTGCTGCCCCGCCTGTTCATGATCGAAGGCGAGTACGCGCTGTGTGTCCTGCAGGCCGAGCGCGCCTGGACACAACGCACCCGCGACGAGATCCGCGACGGCACGCTGATCTGGCCCGAGATCGAACAGGTCGACCGAGGCCGGGAGGACAAGTCATGATCGACGTCCTGATCGCCGGAGCCGGTCCGGCCGGGCTGATGCTGGCCTGCGAGCTGCGCCTCGCCGGCATCGTCACCGTGGTGGTGGAGCGCCACGCGCAGCGGCCGGGCTACTGCCGCGGGTTCACGCTCAACTCCCGCTCGCTGGACCTTCTCGCCCGGCGGGGCCTCGCCGCACCCCTCATCGCTGAGGGCTGGCCGGCACCGCAGGCCGCCTTCACCTCGCTGCCGGTGAGCCTCGGGCTCGCCGACGCGCTCACCGACCACCCCTACACCCTCGGCATCCCGCAGACCCGGGTGGAGGAATTCCTGGAGGAGCAGGCGTCCCGGCTGGGGGCCGACATCCGGCGCGGACAGGAACTGCGTGACCTCGAGGCGGCTGACGACGCGGTCACGACCACCGTCGGCGGCCAGCGGCTGCGAGCCCGGTACCTCGTCGGCTGCGACGGAAGCCGCAGCACGGTCCGCAAGAAGGCCGGCATCGACTTCCCGGGAACCGACGCCACCCGATACTCCCTTCTCGGCGACGTCAGCCTCGCCGATCCCGAAGCACTGCCGATCGGCGTGAGCACGGGGCCCGGCGGATCGGTGTTCCTGATTCCGCGTCCCGGATACGTGCGGATCGTCACCGATGACCCGCATCCCGGCGCGCCGGTCACCCTCGCCGCCCTGCAGTCGGCGGTCGACCACGCTCTCGGCCGCCACGTCCAGCTGACCGAACCTCGCTGGGTGACGCGATTCAGCGACGCCGCGCGGCAGGCGAAGCGGTATGTGCACGGCCGGATCATCCTGGCCGGGGACGCCGCGCACATCCACCCGCCGGCCGGCGCGGTCGGCGTGAACGTGGCGCTGGACGATGCGGTCAACCTGGGCTGGAAACTGGCGGCCACCGTGCACGGGACGGCACCGGATCATGTGCTCGAGAGTTACCACACCGAGCGGCACGCTGCCGGGCAGAGGGTGCTGGCCAGCACACGCGCCCAGGTGCTGCTCGGCAACGCCGACGAGAAACTGCAACCGCTCGTCGACCTGCTCACCCGGGTGGCCACGCACCCCGGCGGCAATCAGGCCTTCGCCGAGGTCGTCACCGGCCTCGACACCACATACGACATGACACCGGCGGGAAGCCATCCCTGGATCGGCCGGCTGTGCCCGAATCTTCGGCTCACCACGGCTTCCGGCGTCACCGACGTGGCCGAGCTGCTGTCACCGGCTCGTCCGGTCCTGATCGACCTGACCGGGCGTCATGCCATGAGGCCGTGGGCCGATCGCGTCGATGTCATTGCAGCGGCCTGCCCCGAGCATCCGGACCTCGAAGCCGTCCTGCTGCGCCCCGACGGGCACACCGCCTGGGTTCGCGGCGGGGACGGCGACACCCCCGAACAGGCGATTCGCCACTGGTTCGGCCGGTGAGACCGGGCCGGGAGCGCCTCCCGAACCGCCGCTGATCAGCGGCTGGCAGAGTGGAGGCGTGAATCTTGACGCGGGCGCCGGCCTGTTGCACCGGCTGACGTCGTATGTGCCGGACCGCGAGTGGGACGTCCCCGTGGACGACCCGAGAGTGCGCCACGACCTGGTCCCCAACGACCCCGGCACGCTGCCGCCGCCGGTCAAGGCGTACCCGGACGGGCTCGACGTGCTGGCCCTGCCGCGCGAGCTACCCGACCCGCAGGTGAGCGCGACGGCCGTGCTCGCCGGCATCGGCGCCCCGGCGCAGCCCCTGGACGCCGCGCAGCTGGGCCGGGTGCTGTTTCTCGGCGCCGGGGTGGTGCGCACGGGGGAGCGTAACGGCCGCCGCATCCTGTACCGCGCCGCCGGGTCGGCCGGCGCCCGCTTCCCGCTCGAGGTCTACGTCAGTGCCCGCGGGGTGAGCGGTGTTGCGGACGCGGTGTACTGGTACGACCCGGAGCGGCACGCCCTCGTACGCATCGCCCCCGCCGCTGCCGGCTCGGTGACGACGCTGATCGTGACCGGCGTGCCGTGGCGGACCGGCTGGCGCTACGCCGAACGCGGCTGGCGGCACCTGTACTGGGACGCCGGCACCGTGCTGGCCCAGCTGTCGGCCGCGGCGGACAGTGCCGGCCTCGCGCCGCGGCTGCGTTCCCTGTTCCCGGACGCGGCGGTTCGTGACCTGGTCGGCGCCGACGGCGTACACGAATATCCGTTGGCATTGCTCTCGATCGGCGACAGCGACAGCGACGGCGACGGCGAGCCGGCGATCGGGCCGGCGGGCCCGGCGACGCCGGGGCGACTGCCGGAGGTCGAGCTGCCGCTGTGCACCGCGGCGCAGCGCGCCGGCGAGCGGGACAGGCTCGGCGCGCCCTGGCCGGACGCTCCGGCGTTGCCGGAGGCGCCGCCGTCCGCCTCGCTCGACGAGGTCGTCCGCCGGCGCGGCTCGCAGCGGCGGATGGACCGTTCCCGGACGCTGACGCCGGATCTGTTGCGGTGGCCTATGGCTGCGGCGATGCGCGGGGTACGGGTGCCGCACTGGGTCGCCGTGCACGGCGTGGACGACGTCACGCCGGGCCTGTACCGGTGGCCGGACCTGGCGCAGCCGCTGCGGGCGGCGGAGCTGCGCGACGAACTGCTGCGGGTCTGCCTGGACCAGGCGCTGGCCGCCGACGCCGCGTACGTCGTGATCGCGGCGACCCCGCTGGCCGGGCTCGACGACCGGAGCTACCGCGATGCCCAGCTCGCCGCCGGCCTGGTGGAGGGCCGGCTGCACCTGGCCGCGTACGCGCTGGGCGCCAGCGCCTCGGGGATGACCTTCCTCGATTCCGAGGTGTCGGACCTGCTGGGCGAACGGGACCAGCTGGCGGCGCTGCTGTTCACCTGCGTGGGCGTTGCGGAGTACCGCTCCCGCGCCGGTGGGGGACCGGGCGCACCGGTCGCGGTCCGCACGGTCGTTCCGCGCCTGGGCAGTTCCTGATCGCGCTCAGAGGGCGACGGTGACGCCTCGGGAGAGCGGGAAGTCGTGCAGCTCCACGGCGGTGAGCGTGACCCCGTGCGGGATGTCGAAGACCAGCTTGCCGCTCACCCGCTCGCCCGGATCCAGCTTCTTCAGGAACGTCTGCGTGTCCCGGTTGGCGTAGACCCCGGCGATCTCGTCGTAGCCGTAGCTGGCGCCGTTCGCGTCCTTCGCCTTCTGCGCCAGGCCGAGGAAGTATTTCGGCTCGTCGGCGATGTTGCGCACCGACAGGGTGACCACGCAGAACCGGCCCTCGGCGGTGCGTTTCAGGTTCTCCATGCCGTAGCTGGTGCGCGCGCAGTTCACCCGGGAGACCACGAACTCGAACTTGCCGTCCCGCACCGGGTCGCCGATCCCCGGCGGCTTGCTGGTCTTGCGCGCTTCGGCCGTCGGCTTGGCCGCCGCGCCGGCCGCGGCGACCGGCTCCTCCCGGTTGACCCGCTCCGCGACGATCCCGGCCGCGAACAGCGCGATCACCACGATCACGGACGCGACGAGCGCGATCACCGCCTTGAGCGGCGCGGTGCGGCGCTGCGAACGGGGTTCGTACGACATCGGGCTGCTCCACGAGTACCGGTTGCTTCTCACCCCTCACTGTGGGTGACCGCTGCCCGTCGAGCTACCGATTTCGCCTGATCAGCGGCATACTTCGCCTGATCGGACAAGTCGTGATCTTCCGCAGGTTCAACCCGGCTGACTCAGGAGACCAGCGAGGACGGCCACGAAGAACGAGGCCAGGATGATCCAGGCGGTGACCCGGAAGACAACCCGGCCGACCCGGGCCATCCGGCTGTTCCCGGTGCCCTCGACCAGCCGCCCCATCATCTCGGCCCGCGCCTCGACGGTGAACGGGCTGCCGCCCGTGTTGTCATAGCTGCGCTTCAACCAGTCGCGGTCGGGATTCGGATCCTGGATGGTGCCCACGCACTCAGTATGTGCGGCGCGTCCAAGGCGGCCTTACCGTGGTCGCGGTCAACACCGACCGAGAGCACGGCCGATCAGGGACGGACAGGACCGCACATGCGCCAAGGCACCCGCGACGAGTTGCTCGCCCACCTCGCCGAGGCAGCCGGGGGCTTGGCGCTCGGGCACCCGACGCGGGTTGCCGTCGACGGACCGCCCGCCGCGGGCAAGACCACCCTCGCCGACGAACTGGCCGCCGTCCTGCGTGACCGGGGCCGCCCCGTCATCCGCGCGACCATCGACGACTTCCTCCACCCCCGGGCGCAGCGTTACCGGCGCGGCGAGTACTCCGCCGAGGGCTGCTACTTCGACACCCACGACAACCACGCGCTGAACCGGCTCCTGCTCGACCCGCTCGGCCCCGGCGGCGACCGGCGCTTCCAGCACGCGGTCTACGACCACGCCACCGACACCGTCCTGTCCCCGCCGGTCACGACCGCGGCCGCCGACGCGGTGCTGCTCTTCGACGGCGTCTTCCTCCTGCGCCCGGAGCTGATCGGCCGGTGGGACCTGCGCATCCTCGTCTCGACCGAGTTGGAGAAGACCGTCGCTCGTGCCGTGATCCGCGAGCGGGCCGACGTCGCACGGCGCTGGCGCGAGCGGTACATCCCCTCCCAACGGCTCTACTTCGCCACGGTCCGCCCGGCCGAGCACGCCGACTTCATCGTGCACAACGACGAGCCGCAGCGTCCGGCCTGGGAGACCCGAGCGCGCTGACGGCGCCCAGCATCAGATCAAGACCCAGTTCAAAAGCACGATCGGCGCGAGCGCGCCCCTGACCGGCGGCTCCGATCGCGGCCACCAGCACCGGCGTTCGGGCCTGAGCGGCATCCCACACCTGATCCGGTGCGGCCACGTCGAGGGCCGAGCCGATGACGAAGCTGTCGAGCACGGTGATGACGTCCAGCAGCCGCTCGGCGGGGATGCCCGCCTCGTGCAGCACGGTGGCGATGTCGGCGGACGTCAGCAGGTAGCCGGACGCCACCGGCGGCGCCGGGCATCAAAGCCCGGCGCCACTCGGGAGGTCAGTGCGCCGAGCTCAGCGCCGCCTCCTCGCGGGCCTGCCGTTCCTCGGCGGTCAGCTCGTGCAGCGGCTTCTCCTTGATGAACAGAACCACGACGATCGCGAGCGCGGCGATCGGGGCGCCGACCAGGAACACGTCGGCGGTGGCCTCCGCGTAGACGCTCGCGACGATCGCGCGTACCTGCTCCGGCAGGGCCGTGACGTCGGGCACCGCGCCGTGCCCACCGCCGCCGCCGAGCGCGCCGGCGCCCTCCGGGAACTTCTCGGCGAACAGCGCCGTCACCCGGTTGGCGAGCACGGCGCCCAGGGCGCTGACACCGATGGCGCTGCCCATGCTGCGGAAGAACGTGACCGACGAGGTGGCCGCGCCCAGTTCGGCGGCGGGCACGTCGTTCTGCGCGGCCAGCACCAGGTTCTGCATGAGCATGCCGACGCCGATGCCGAGCACGAGCATCCACGCCGACAGCACGGGAACGCCGGTGTTCTCGTCCAGGGTGCTCAGCCCCAGCATGCCGGCGGTCATCACGACGGCGCCGATCACCAGGAACGGCTTCCATCGGCCGTACTTGGTGATCAGGCCACCGGCGACGGTCGAGGACAGCAGCAGGCCGAGGATCATCGGCAGGCCCATCAGGCCGGCGACGGTCGGTGACTTGCCCAGCGCCAGCTGGAAGTACTGGGAGAGGAACACGGTGCCACCGAGCAGGGCGACGCCGACCAGGAAGCTGGCGATGATGGACATCGACACGGTCCGGTTGCGGAAGATGCCCAGCGGGACGATCGGCTCGTCGACCTTGGACTCCACCCACACGGCAAGGGCCAGCAGGAGCACGCCGGCGGTCACGAAGGCGGCGGTCTGCCAGGACGCCCAGGCGAAGTCGGTGCCGGCCAGGGTGGACCAGATCAGCAGGTCACTGACGCCGGCCGTGATCAGGAACGCGCCCAGCCAGTCGATCTTCGCGGCGCGCCGGACCGTACGGATGTGCAGGGTCTTCTGAAGCAGAAGGATCGCCGCCACGGAGAACGGCACGCCGATGAAGAAGCACCAGCGCCAGCCGAGCCAGCTGGTGTCGACGAGCACGCCACCGATCAGCGGGCCGGCGATGGTGGCGACACCGAAGACCGCGCCGAAGATGCCGGAGTAACGGCCGAGTTCGCGCGGCGGGATCATCGCGGCCATCACGATCATCGCGAGCGCGGTCATGCCGCCGGCGCCGATACCCTGGATGACGCGGCTGACCATCAGGGTCTCGATGTTCGGGGTGAAGCCGGCGACCAGCGAGCCGACCACGAACAGCAGCAGCGACAGCTGGATGAGCAGCTTCTTGCTGTAGAGGTCGGCCATCTTGCCCCACAGTGGCACGGTCGCCGTCATGGCCAGCAACTCGGCCGTCACGATCCACGTGTAGATCGACTGCGATCCACCGAGGTCGGTGATGATGCGCGGCAGCGCGTTCGACACGACGGTGCCGGCCAGGATGCTGACGAACATGCCCATCATCAGGCCGGACAGCGCTTGCAGCACCTCGCGGTGCGTCATGCGGGTGGGTGTTTCAGTGCTCATGCTTCTTCCTTGTCGGCGACGGGAAAATCAAGATCAAAAGCCAGGGACCCGCACGGGTACGGGTGAGCCAGCCCCGTCGTGAGCAGGGTGAAGGCCTCGTGGAGGAACGCGCTGAGCGGCCGTGTGCCGTCGCCGGCGGCCCAGCGCATCAGCGCGACCCGGATGGCGGCCTCCACGGCGGCGGCGGTGTGCAGGGCGTAGGCGGAGTCCGCGGCGATGCCGAGCCGCTCGGCGATGGCGGCGGCGAGCGTCTGTTCGGTGGCGGCGGAGCGGCCGAGCAGGTCGGTGAGCAGTGACGGATTGTCGCCGAGCACCCGCAGCCGCAGCAGCCAGAAGTCGCGCTCGGCCTGGATCGCGTCGAATGTGGGCGTCAGCGCGATCAGCAGGGCGTCCAGCGTCGGCACCGACCGTTCGACGGCCAGGAAGCGTTCCCGCCCGGCGCTGTCGTCGACGAACAGGTCGCCGACGAGGGCCTCGCACTTGGTGGCGAAGTAGTTGAAGAACGTCCGCGGCGACACCCCCGCCGCCTCGGCGATCTCGTCGACGGTGACCTGGTCGAGGCCGCGCTCGTCGACCAGACGCAGGGCGGCGACGGTCAGGGCGCCGCGGGTCCGCTGCTTCTTGAGGTCGCGACGCCCGGTCTTGTTCTCGGGCATGGGTGCAGGCTAACCAGCAGCTTGCAGTTTCTGCAAAGTTTCAGTTTCTGCAAGATAGGTACATCACTTCTGGGCCGCTCGGCTGCTCAGAACGCCGACATGCCGCCCGGCTGCTCAGAACGCCGACATGCCGCCCGGCTGCTCAGAACGCCGACATGCCGCCCGGCTGCTCAGAACGCCGACATGCCGCCCGGCCATCAGGCCGGGCGGCATGTCAGGGAGCATCTGCTGAGCTGCGCCGTGCTCAGTGTGGTGTGTGGCCGTCCTGCGGCACGACGGCCAGTTCGTCGGTGAGGCGGCGGATCAGCACGGCGAGAGTCTGCTGGTCGGCATCGGACCAGGTCTCGAGGGCGCGGCGGAACAGGTCTTCACCGACCTGGTCGATCTCGGTCAGCTTGCGCCGGCCGTCGTCGGTCGCGGTGAGCAGGGCGGCGCGCCGGTCGCCGGGGTCTTCCTGGCGGGCGACCAGGCCGCGTTCCTCGAGGCGGCGCACCTGCGGTGTCATGGTCGACTTGTCGACGCCCTGCCACGCGGCCAGCGACGAGGCGCGGACCGGTCCGTGCCGGCTGATCGTCCGCAGCAGGGTGATGTCGTTGGGGGACAGCGTCCGCGCGGCCGCGCCGAGCAGGGACAGGCGCACGTCGCCGCGATGGGCCCACCGGATGAGCTGGGTGAACGCCTGGTGGATCTGCCGGGGAGCGGTGCTGTCGTCGGTCACAAGCCTGACCGTAGTCCGGTTGGTTGGTGGCGGCCAACCAATCGACCGGTCACCGAGCCGGCGGGCGTCACCGCCGGGCATGCCGTGGTGGGCCGGGTCATCGAACCGGCAGGCGCTACCGCCGCGCTCGCCGTGGTTGGCCGGGTTACCGAGCCGGCAGGCGTGACCGCCGGGCGTGCCGTGGTTGGCCGGGTCACCGAACCGGCAGGCGCCACCGCCGGGTTCGCCGCGGCTCGCCCGAAGGGAACGGCTCGGCGCTGAACGGGTGCGTGGTGCTGACCCGGGACCGGACCAGCTCGGCGTCGTCGAACCCGAACCGGATGCGGTCGGTCACCGCGGTGACGCCTGGCACTGCGGCGGTGAGCCGGGCGGCGATGTCAGCGGTGGAGCGGCGGCCGACGGTGCCGGTCAGCACCACCGCGCCTTCGCGCACGTCCGCCCGCACCTGAGCCGGGTTGATCCACAGCCGGTGGCGCAGCACCTGCTGCACCTCGTCGCCGATGGCGGCGTCGCTGCGCGTGTGCGGGCGCAGCAGATCACTGCGGGACACCACGCCGAGCGCTCGCCCGTGCGCGTCGGTGACGACCAACTGCCGGACGTTGTGCCGCCGCATCGTCAAGGCGGCCCGGGTCAGGGAGGCGTGCGGATCGATGCTGACGACGGGGCTGCTCATCACGTCCTCGGCCAGCGGTGTGGTGACCGTGCCGGCCGTGCCGTCGTCACGCCGGATGCGGCGCTTGCCGCGGGCGAGGACGTCGGCGAGCAGGTCGGTCCGGGAGACGACGCCGACCACGCGGCCGTTGTCCGTGGTGACCGGTGCGGCACTGATGTCCTCACGGTCGAGCAGGCCCGCGACGTGCTGCAATGGTGTGTCGACGGCTACGGTGATCACCTCGCGGGTCATCACGTCTTCGATGCGCCAGTCCATGAGATCCCTTCCTGGATAATTGGTTTGGATACCCCAATCATCGTCGTGCCGTGTCCCGGCGACTACGGTCCGCAACGGTCAAGAAAGCCGCGCTTGCTTGCTGGACGTCGGCAACGTCGCGGGCATCACGATCACCGGGCACGGCGCGCGCTGCACGCATTCATGGGCGACCGATCCGAGCAGGATCCCCGCCACCGTGCCGTGTGACGGCTCCCCGACGACGAGCATCTGTGCGCGGTCGGCGGCGCGGATCAGCTCGTCGGCGGCTCTGCCGCGCAGCACCCGTGGCCGGATCGGGACGGAACATCCGTACTCGCCGGCGACCTCGACGAGGGTGTCCAGCAGCGCCGCGTGCGTGGACTCGGCGAGGTCGCGTTCCGAGTCGACGTTCACCGCCCAGGCGTAGCTGTAGTAGAAGACCGGCATCGGCGCCCACACCGCGACGGCCTCGACCGTGGTGCCCGTCCTCCCGGCCTGGTGCAGCGCCCACCGCAGGGCAGCCTTCGAGGCGGGCGAACCGTCGACGCCGACGACGATCGGCGCGGTGACCTTTCGCGACCGGTAGACCTGTTGCATCACGCGTCTCCTTCCGCCGGCTGGCATAGCGCGCACTGTGGGACGTGGGGAGCGGCGTGCAGCCGCCCCAGCGGAATCTGCTTGCCGCAGCCCGCGCAGAGGCCGTAGGTGCCCTCGGCCATCCGGCGTAGTGCCCGCGCGGTGTCCGCGACGCCCCGGCGGTGCGAGACGGTGAGCAGTTCGAGGGCGTGGGCGTCGTAGCCGCCCCGGTCGGGCAGCCGGCTGACGACGGTCAGTTCGGTCAGCCGTGCGGTGTGCGCGGAGAACGCCTCTTCGAGCATGCCGCGCAGCAGCTCCATCGGCGCCTGGGCCACATCGGTCGGTTCGTGCAGGCTGGTGCTCATCCACTTACCTCCCACATGATTCGGCGTGGTGTCCTCATCCTGGTCGCCGTGTCCGCCGCTCACAGCGGCGCCGACCGGCCAAGATGAGCCCGGCGAGGTTGCCGGTGGACGGCAAGCCAGCCGTCCGGCGGACCGTGCGAGGACGGGCCGCCCGGGACCGTCCCCGGCCGTCGGGCTCGCCGCCGGGGGAGCGTCCTCGGCCGCTCGGGTCACTGCCGCCCGGGTTCGTCCCGGCCGTCAGGCTCGCCGCCGGGGGAGCGTCCTCGGCTGCCCGGCTCACTGCCGCCCGGATTCGTCCCCGGCGGCCCACAGCCCGAAGCTGAGGCACAGGGCTGACAGGGCGACCACCGCCACGACACCGCTTTCCAGCAGCATCGCCAGGCAGGCGGCGACGGCAGCGACGGCCAGCCAGCCGAGAGGACCGATCCCGCCCCACCGGGGCGGCCGAGACTTCGCGGCCCGCCGGCGCTGTTCGGCGTCACTGAGCATCGTGAGCTCCTTCCTGGCCGGCCTCAGGGGAGCGGCGCACTGGCTGCGCCCGACGGGACGACCATCAGCGGGCAGGGCGCGTGGTCGATCAGGCTGCGCGACGTCGAGCCGGTCACCAGCCCCCGGAAGCCGCCCAAGCCGCGGCTGCCGACGACGAGCAGGCCGGCCTCGACCCGCGCGCTGAGGGCGATCAGCGCGGAGGCCGCCGAGTCGCCGGACACCACCTCGGTGCGGTACCTGACGTCCGGGTGCCGCGCGCCGGCGCCGTGGGCGCCCGCTGCCGCGTCGCCGACGGTGGCCCAGAAGGGCAGGGTGCTGGTCGCGATCGCGCCGGCCGTGCTCCGGCGCGGCGTCTGATACGCGAGGATCAGTTCGGTGTCGCGGAGCCGGGCCTGCTGGAACGCGGCCTCGGCGGCCTGCCGGGCGCCGGACGACCCGTCGGTGCCGACCACGATGGGACCGTCACCGGTCAGGTGGTCGTCGTCATGGACGATCACGACCGGGCAGTGGGCGTGGCCGGCGACCTGGGTGGCCACGGAGCCGGTGAGCAGCCCCGGGAATCCACCGGCGCCGCGATGCCCGACGACCAGCAGCTGGGCGGACCGCGAGGCGTCGAGCAGCACCGCACTCGCCGAGCCGTCCAGTAGATGAGTGGTCACCTTCAGGCCGGCGTGCTCCTGCTGCACCTCGTGCGCGGCCTTCGCCAGCAGGTCGAGCATCGCGGCTCGCGGGCCCTGGTCGTGCTGATCGTAGGGCGCGTGGAACGGCGGCAGGATCACCGGCCAGCCCAGCACGTGCATGATCCGAAGCTCGCTGCCGCGCCGCTGGGCCTCGCGGGCGCCGTAGTGGACGGCGGAGCGGGCGGTTTCCGAGCCGTCGAAGCCGACGATCACGGGAGCGTTCATGGGGGACCTCCGTAGTGACGCGACGGGAAATACCGGGCAATCTGTGCCTGGTTCCAGCGTCCCTACCGAGGGCGGCCACGACAGCGGGCCGATCCGGACAACAACCGGCGGCCTGGTTGCCGACGGCCGGAAATCGCCGCTGCCGAGCCGCGCTAGGAGACGCGGTCGGTCGCGGCGGAGGCGAGCGCGGCGAACACCGATCGGCTGGCGTCGCCGATGGCCATGGTGTCGAGGGCGGTCAGTGATCGTTCGAGCAGCTCGGAGATCATGTCCTCGACGGCCGCCAGCGCACCGGTGTCCACGATGATCGCGCGCAGCGTGCTGATCCCGGCGGCGTCCAGACGCGGATCGCCGAGCAGCGCGTCGATCCGCTCGTGCTGGGCGGCGCTCGCGCGCTCGACGGCGAGCGCGATCAGGACGGTGCGCTTGCCCTCGCGCAGGTCGTCGCCGGTGGGTTTGCCGGTCCGGTGGGTCTCGCCGAAGACCCCGAGGACGTCGTCGCGCAACTGGAACGCCTCGCCGAGCGGCAGACCGAAGGCGGAGAAGCCGGCCAGGAGCGCGTCGTCGGCGCCGGCGAGCAGAGCGCCGAGCAGCAGCGGATGCTCGACGGTGTACTTGGCGCTCTTGTAGTGCACGACCCGGCGGGCCCGCTGCAGCGGGTCCGCGCGGCGCGGATCGGCGATCGCCTGCTCCACCAGGTCGAGGTACTGGCCGCCCATCAGCTGGGTGCGCATGGTGTTGAAGATCGCACGCCCGCGGCCGAGCGCGGCCGGGGACAGCCCACTGCCGGTGTAGAGCTCGTCGCTCCAGGTGAGGCACAGGTCGCCGGCGAGCACGGCGGCGGACATCCCGAAGTGCTCGGCGTCGCCGGTCCAACCGTTGCCGTGGTGCAGGGCCGCGAACCGGCGGTGCACCGCGGGTGCGCCGCGGCGCATGTCGGAGAGGTCCATGACGTCGTCGTGGATGAGCGCGGCCGCCTGGAGGAACTCCAGCGAGGTGGCCGCTGCCACGATCGCCGGGTCGTCGGGCGCCCCGGCGGCACGCCAGGCCCAGTAGCAGAACGCGGGGCGCAGTCGTTTGCCCCGGTCCATCAGGTCGGACACGTACTGCACCAGGGGAGCGCAGTCGGGGCTGACGTCGGCCAGCACGTCGGCGCGCGTGGCCAGGACGCCGGTGACCACCTCGTGGACCCGGGCCCGGAGTTCGTCGAGCTCCAGCGGCGACCGGGTCACCGGTACGGGCACGCTGCGGACCTGGGGATGTAAGCGCATGGACGACCTTCCGGCGTGGTTCTCTCGACCTTGATAATTCTCTTTCTACAAGTAACTAGATAATCTTGCTACTTCACCGGCTTATGATTCTGTCGTGACGAGGCGACAGGCACAGCACCGCAGCGAAATGGCCGTCGCCATCCGGGAACTTCTGCGGGCCAACGACGAAGCGACCCAGGGACTGGCCCGCCGCCTCGGCGTCGGCGTCACCGACGCGGTCGCGCTGGACCACCTGCTGAGCAGCTCCGACGGTCTCGGCCCCACCGAGCTCGGCCACCGCCTGGGGATCCGGTCCGCCTCGGCGACCACCCTGGTCGACCGGCTCCAGTCCGCCGGGCACGCGCACCGGATTCCCCACCCGTCGGATCGGCGCCGGCAGACCGTGGTCGCCACCGAGAGCGCGTACGCGCAGGTCCTCGGTGCCTTGGCGCCGCTGTTCGCCGGGGTCGAGCAGGCGGCGGCCCGGCTGGAACCCGAGCAGGCCGCCGCCACCGTCGCCTTCCTGCGGGAGGTCGCCGCGGTGATGCGCGACTACGCCGCCGACCGGTGATGACGCGCGCGAGCCGGCGCCCATGGTGTGGCGTGGCAGATTGCCGGCGACCGGCAATCCCTGAGGTATGAGGGCTGCCGTGGCAGCGTCACGGCAGCCCTCACCGTCACCCTTGGTGCTTCTGCTGGCAGGGCACGCAGAGGCGGGCGTGGGGCAGCGCTTCCAAACGTTCGGCGGGGATCGCCGTCGTGCACCGCTCGCATCGGCCGTAGCTGCCGTCGGCGATCCGGTTCAGCGCGCTGGTGATCTGCTCGAGGCTCTGGCGGGTGGCGGCCAGCAGCGCCGCGCGGTCGTGCGCCTGCGCCGGGTCGCCGGTGTCGTCGTTGATCTCGGTGAGTTCCTTCAGCCGGGCGGTCTGCAGCGCGAACTGCTCGCTCAGCGACGTTCGCACGGCGGTGAGCCGGCCCTGGTCGGGCTTGTCTGTCTCGACGCTCATGGTTCTTCCTGTTCGCAGGGATTCGGACAACAAAAAAGGGCCGAAGCTGATGAGCTTCGCCCTGGCGGTCGATCGGGAAAGGGGATCCGCCGGTGGGCTACGGCCCGTCGGCGCGGGGCTCGGCAGGCCGTAGGTGGCCGTCGCGGACGGCGAGGCGGTGGGCCGGAGGGCAGCACAAGCAGCCGTCACCGCGGTGACGGTCAGTGCGTGCGAGGTCGCAACCGGCATCCGACCACCCTAGGTTGATCATCCGGGAAAGCCAAACCGGCCACGCCGCCGGTGACGCGGGCCGGCGGAAGGGGTCAGCCGGGCGACGGAACGGCCGATACGTACCACGGGCAGGTCGATCGAAGGAGCCACGGATGTCGACGGCGCACGTACTGGAGGATCTCCGGTCGCAGGCGGACACCGCCGGCGAGGCAGCGGCGGTGGCAGCGCTGCTGCGCGACCGTACGGTGACTCCGCTGTTCCAACCGATCGTCGATCTGACCGGTGGCGCGGTGGTGGCGGTGGAAGCTCTCGCTCGCGGCCCGGCCGGCAGCCGGCTGGAACGGCCGGATCAGCTGTTCGCCGCGGCGCACCGGGCCGGCCTGCTCGGCCCGGTGGACATGCTGTGCGCCGAACGGGCCCTGGAGTGCGCCATCGCCGGGCCGGTCGTGCCGCCGCTGGTGTTCGTCAACGCCGAACCCTCCGTGCTGAGTCAGCCGATCTCGGCACGGCTGCTGGAGCTGCTGACCGGCGGTCTGCCGTTCCGCGTCGTGCTGGAGTACACCGAGCGGGCGCTCTCCACGGTTCCGGCCGCGCTGCTGCGCATCGCCGGGATGGCGCACCGGATGGGCAACGGCATCGCGCTGGACGACGTGGGCGCCGACCCGATGTCGCTGGCGATCCTGCCGTTCGTAGACCCCGACGTGATCAAGCTGGACATGCATCTGCTGCGCAACCCGACCGCACCCGCGACCGCGCAGGTGTGCGCCGCGGTCACCGCCGCCGCGCGCCGCACCGGTGCGATAGTCATCGCCGAGGGCATCGAGACGGCAGCGGACGTGGCCACCGCCCGGTCGCTGGGCGCCGACTGGGGCCAGGGGTGGCACTTCGGGCGGCCGGCGCCGCTGGCGGAGCTGCACCTGCCGGTGATCGACCGGGCGCCGGCGCTGCGGGCCAGCCGTCCCGGGCTGCACCAGCCGTCCGGCAGCCCGTTCGAGGTGGCCGTCGCCGGCGGCGCCCACCGGGTGGAGCGGGAGGCAGCGCGGCGCACGATGGAGCGCATGTGCGTGGCCGCCGAGAGCCACCAGCACGCGGTGGTCCTGGGCTCGTACTGCTCCGCGGACGACGTGGCGGCGTGGCGGCCGAGCACCGAGCGGCTGACGCGGCACGCGACCCTGACCGCGATGGTGCGCCCGGACGGCGCCGTGGACCCGTTCCCCGACGAGAGTTGCGTGCTCGTGGTCACCCCGGAGTTCGCTGCCGCGGTCTGCTGGAACGCGCAGAGCCGGACCCTGGCGCGGACCGAGGACCGCGAGGTGGTCGCCTCGATCGGCCGCGTGCTGCTCCAGCGGCTCAACCCGTAACCGGGATGGGAGCGATGAGGCTGCGACTGCCGGGCGTCGCTGTGCCCACGGCAGCCGCGGTGGTGGTCCTCGCCCTCGCCGGGTGGTTCATGTCGACCACCGCGGGGCTTCGCGTGCAGGTGCTCAGCTGCTGGCTCGCGGTCGCGGTGTTCGCGTCGATGATGTCGTACTTCGCCTTCCGGGCCAGCACCCGGATGGACCGCAGCGACCCGCGGCGCCGGTTCTGGGCCGCCCTGGCCGCCGCCGCCGCTGTCTTCGGCGTCGGCGAGTGGGCCCAGCTGGTCAGCGCGGTGGTCGAACCTCTGTCGCTGGCCGCGCTGACCGGCACCGGTGTCGTCCGGACGATCGCGCTCGCCGTGGGCTGCATCCTGCTCACCGTCGTGGTGCTGACCTATCCGATCCCGCACCGCTCGTCTCGTGACCGGCTCTGCTATCTGCTCGATCTGGCGACCGTGGTGACCGCGGCCGGCACCTTCGGCCTCTACTGGACCGTGGCGAGCACCGGCGCCGACCGCTCTGTCACGGGCGGCGAGCTGGCTGCCGTGGCGGCCGGGCCGATCGTGGCGATGCTGACCGCGTTCGCGGTGGGCCGGCTCCACCTGAGCCGGGTCGCGCCGTTCAACTGGCAGATCGGGATTCTCGGCCCGTTCGCCGCCGTCGTGGAGGCCGCGGCCCGCCTCCTCGGCCCGGAGCTGGTGCAGGCCGGGCGTCCCGGCGTCGTGTTCACGATGACCGTCAGCTCGCACGGACTGCTCATGATCGCTGCCTGGGCGCAGCAACGGTCACCGGAGCACGGGCGCGCCCGCCCCGCCCGGACCCGCAAACTCCCGTTCAGCCTGCTGCCCTACGCGGCGCTGTGGACCACCTTCGCGCTGGTCGTCGTGACGTTGGCGACCAGGGCGTTCGACGTGCGCGTCTGGATCGCCGTCACCGGTCTGGCCGCCATCACCGGATTCGTCGTCGCCCGGCAGCTCACCTCGTTCATCGACAACGCGGACCTCCTGGCGCAGCGCGACGTCCTGACGGCACGCCTGCACACCATGGCGTTCACCGACGGGCTCACCGGACTGGCCAACCGGGCGATGTTCCTCGAGCGCCTCGACCAGGCGCTGCACGACGACGCCGGCCCGGTCGGCGTCCTGCTGATCGACCTCGACGACTTCAAACCGGTGAACGACTCGTTCGGGCACGCCGCCGGCGACGAGGTGCTGGTGCAGACCGCCGCGCGGCTGCGGGCCTGCGCCGGGCCGGCCGATGTGGTCGCCCGGCTCGGAGGTGACGAGTTCGCCGTGCTGGTCGGCCACGCCGGCGACCTGCCGGCCGTGGCGGCACGCATCGTCGAGGCCGCCGGCGACCCGTGTGACCTGGCCGGCGGGCAGCGGGTACGGGTGCACGCCAGCGTCGGGGGAACGGTCGCGTCCGGCCCCGGCCTCGACACGTCCGCGCTGCTGCACACCGCCGACGTGGCGATGTACGCGGCCAAGTGTTCCGGCAAAGGCACCTTCCACCTGGCCGAGGCGACGGGGCATCACGCCGAGCCGGCAGCACCCTTGCGCCAGGCCCTCGCGCGCCGCTGATACCGGATCACCCCGACCGGACCGGTCGACGCCGGCCAGTCATCGGTGCGGAAGTAGGCGTCCGACCCGCCGTCCAGGAAGATCACCGCGCCGCAGAGGAAATCCGCCGCGGGCGACAGCATGAACCGCACCCACGCGCCCGCGTCCTCCGGCCGCCCGCGCCCGCCGATGGGGACGGCCAGCTGCTCGATCTCCCTGCGCTGCCCGCCGGCGAGCTGCTCGTCGAGCAGCGGCGTGGCCATGACGCCGGGGGCCAGGACGTTGAGCCGGATGCCCACGCCGGCCCACCGCGGCGAGACCGCGGCACGGCGCGCCCAGCGCGTCACGGCCATCTTCGAGCTCGCGTACGCGAAATGCGCCGACCGTCTCCCGAAACGCTTGACCACCCGCAGGGCCTTGTCGGGGTTGCCGTCCAGCAGCGCGCGCACCGCGCCGTCCGGGACCATCGGGGTGAGCGTGGTGGAGTTCGAGCCGAAGACCACCACCTTGCTGTTGCGGGCGGCGGCCAGCGCGGGCCGCCAGGCGTCGAGCAGGTCCACGACGCCGTAGTAGTTCACCTGCAGGACGGCGCGGTCACGCCCCCGGATGCCACCCAGCCCGGCCGCGCAGACCGCCCCGTCCAGGCGGCCCCCGGCGCGGTCGAGCACCTGACCGGCCGCGGCCGCACGCCCGTGCGGCGTGGACAGGTCGGCGACGACGTCGGTCTCCCGCAGGTCCACCCCGATGACGGTGTGCCCGTCCCGGCGCAGCTGCTCGGCGGTTGCCCGGCCCATCCCGGAGGCGGCGCCGGTGATCGCGTACGAGCCCATGCCGGCAACCTCGCTGCCTTCCTCGATGCGGTCGACAGGCCGGGGGAGAGCGAAGCCCGTCATGCACCGGGATAGCACGCCCGGCCGCGGTGCGGTCAAGGCCTGTTCCGGAAGGCGAGCGCTAGCGAAGCTAGCCAGCGTTCGGCAACAGGGCGGCCAGATCCCCGAAGGTCTCCCGGTGGACGCTGATCACCTTGGCCAGCGCCTTGCGGAAAGCCGCCGCGTCGACGTCGTTGAACCGGCTGCCCTGCTGCTGCGCCAGGGTGATCTTCTCCTCCGTGGCCGCCGTCCAGAGCCGGATCTGCTCCTCCTGGGCGAGACGTCCCGCCTCCATGATCGCGTCGCGCATCCCGGCCGGCCGCTGCGCCAGCCAGGTCGCGCTGGCGAGCAGCACGTCGATGCCGTGCTGGTGCCGGCTCCAGGACAGGTACGGCGCGTGCAGCAGATGCTGCTCGGTCGCGTAGAAGATGACACTGTTCTCGGCGCCGTCGATCAGGCCCTGCTTCAGGGCGGAGCCGATGTCGTTGGTCGCCAGCGGCACCGCGGTCGCCCCCAGCGCGTTGATCATGTCGATCGACAGGATGCTCTGCGGCACCCGGATCCGCAGGCCCTTGAGGTCCGCCGGCGCCTGGATCGCCCGCGCCCGGTTGTAGAAGTTGCGGTCCCCGGCGTAGAAGAACCCGAGCATGACCAGGCCGTGGGGGGGCCGGGTTGGCGGGCCCCCCCCGGCCGAGTCGCCGCGCCAGCGCTCCCCGCACGGGTGGCGGGGGGGGGAGGGGGTTGGGGGGGGGGGGGCGCCCGGCCCCGCCCCCCCCCGACCAGCGGCCTCAGCTCGC
>NZ_JBEZZB010000182.1:4451-19338 GCF_040638955.1 Actinoplanes sp. NPDC024001 | reverse complement strand
GGCATTCCTGCACGACTACAACCACCATCGACCCCACACCGCCATCGGCAAACGCGCACCCATCACCCGGTTGAACAACCTGGCTGGACATCACAACTAGGGCGGCGATGCCGAGGCCGGTCACGGTCAGAACGACGGCGACGATGCCGCTGTCCGACAGCAACCACGGCCAGCGAACGCTTTCGGTGCGGGCCTCGTCCGTCACGCACCTATCGTGGCCTATCCCCGCACGGGCTACTTAACCCGGCGGGTGGTGCGGGCGACCAGCTTGTCGTACTCGGGGTGCTTGTCGAGCCAGCCGGACAGGAACGGGCACATCGGCACTACGGTGCGGGACCTGGCGCGGGCGTCGTCCATCACCGCGCGGGCCAGCAGGGCGCCGACGCCCTGGCCCTCGAACTCCGGGACCACCTCGGTGTGGGTGTAGACGACGATCACGCCGCTCAGCTGATAGGTGACGACGCCGGCGAGGGTGCCCGCCTCGTCGCGCGCCTCGAAGCGTTCGCGGTCGGGCACGTCGGTCACAGTGAACGTCACCGGGACATCCAATCAGATCCACGGCCGGGTCATGGCGCGCGGTGGGCGCCGACGACCGTACGCCCGCCGTCCAGGAACTGGGTGATCTCGGCCTGGTCCATGACGTCCTTGGCGGCCCGCTCGCGGGCCCGTTCGGCGGCCCTGGCCGCCCGGAGGCGGGCCGCCTCGGCCCGCGCCGACTCCTCCGCCGCCTTCGCCGCCTGGTTCGCCCGGCGGGTCTCGGCGGCCTTGGCCGCGCGGGCCCGTGCCACCTCGGGGTCGAGTTTGCGGTTGGGCCGCACCTCGGTGATCACCGAGACCTCGCGTTCCTCGATCGCCGCGAAGTCCGGCCGGATCTTGGCGGCCACCCACTCGACGCCGGCGACCAGGCCGACCACCAGGGCGAAGATGATCCGCAGGCCGAGCGGGCCGGGTGCGGCGAAGTTGACCGCCGCGGAGATGGTCACCACGACGACGAGGATCTTCATGGCGGCCCGTTTGGCGTCGACCGCCATACCGGTGGTCTGGGTGATCGTCAGCATGGAGAGCATGGCCAGGTCGAAGACGGCCGGCACGATCCAGGCGAACATGCCGGCGCCGAGTTGGGCCAGGTAGTGCGCCTGATGCAGGTAGCTGGCGGTGAGTGCGCCGATCAGGATCAGGCCGTTGGCCCGCTTGATGATCCGGATGGCGCGCAGCATGCCGGGCACGGCGCCTTTGGCGTACTCGGTCGCGAACTGCTGCGTGAGAGTCGGCTGGGTCGGCAACGCAAGCTCCTCCGGGGGACGGCAGCGCGCCGCACCGGAGCGACAAAGGCGACGCCAGAGACAAACGCTAGCGGAAGGGACGCGAGTGGCGCTCCGATTCCGGATAAAGCGGCCTCGCCACATGAGGACGTGACGAGGCCGCCCGTCGCTACGTCGACGAGACGCTGTCCACGGTGGTGTCGCGCTGCCGTTCGATCCGCGGGTCGCCCTCGTCGGCGAAATAGTCGTCCGGCGTGGTGCCGTCCTCCCCCTCGGGTGTCTTCGCGGCCCGCAGCACCAGCGTGATGACGGCCGCGACCAGCAGGTTCACCAGCACCGTGACGAACCCGACGTAGATCGTCTTCTGGGTGTCGAACCCGAAGTCGGCGAGCGGGAACGCCGAGCCGCCGAAGTGCTTGCGCCCGGTCGCGGCGTTCGGGATCTGCCAGAGCATCCAGAACCCGAGGGCCATGCCGGCCGCCCAGCCCGCGATCAGCGCACCCCGGTGCAGCCAGCGGGTGTAGAGGCCGATCACCACGGCCGGCGCCGTCTGCAGGATGATCACGCCGCCGATGAGCTGCAGGTCGATGGAGAACTGCGGGTCCAGGAAGACGATGCAGGCCACCGCGCCGACCTTCACCACCAGCGAGGTGATCTTGGCGACGTTCGCCTCCTGCGCGTGGGTGGCGTCCTTGCGCAGGTACTCCTTGTAGATGTTGCGGGTGAACAGGTTCGCCGCGGCGATCGACATGATCGCGGCCGGCACCAGCGCGCCGATGCCGATCGCGGCGAACGCGATACCCGCGAACCAGGACGGGAACTGCTGGTCGAACAGCAGCGGCACCACGGTGTTGCTGTCCACGCTGCCGGGGTTCGCCCCCGGCAGGGGCTTCACCCCGGCCGAGATGGCCATGTAACCCAGCAGCGCGATCAGGCCGAGCAGCAGACTGTACGCCGGCAGCGCCGACATGTTCCGCTTGATCACGTCCCGGTTCCGGCTGGCCAGCACGCCCGTGATGCTGTGCGGGTAGAGGAAGAGCGCCAGCGCCGACCCGAGCGCCAGGGTGAAGTACTGCACCTGGTTGTTGGCGCTGAGCAGGATGCCGTCGTTCGGGTTCGGTGACGCCTGGAACTTCTGGTCCGCGGCGTCGAAGATCGCACCCCAGCCGCCGAGCTTGTACGGCAGCCAGAGCACCGCCACCAGGATCACGATGTAGATCAGCGTGTCCTTCACGAACGCGATCAGCGCCGGCGCCCGCAGCCCGGACTGGTACGTGTAAGCGGCCAGGATGGCGAACGCGATAATGATCGGCAGGTGCCGGGCGAGTGCGCTCTCCCCGGTCACGCCCATCGTCTTGAGCACCGCTTCGATGCCGATCAACTGCAGCGCGATGTACGGCATGGTCGCCACGATCCCGGTGATCGCGACCAGCAGCGCCAGGGTCGGCGAGTCGAACCGGGTCCGTACGAAGTCGGCCGGGGTGACGAAGCCGTGCCGGTGCGACACCGACCAGAGCCGGATCAGGATCAGGAAGAACAGCGGGTAGATGACCACGGTGTAGGGCACCGCGAAGAACCCGGCCGCCCCGGCCCCGAAGATCAGCGCCGGCACCGCGACGAAGGTGTACGCCGTGTACAGGTCACCGCCGACCAGGAACCAGGTGATCCAGCCGCCGAAGCTGCGCCCGCCCAGTCCCCACTCGTCGAGGTGGGCCATGTCCTTCGGGGCCCGCCACCGGGACGCGACGAAGCCCATCCCGCTGACCAGCAGGAACAGCAGCGTGAAGATGACGATCTCGGTGATGTGATCTCTCATCGCCGGCTCCGCTTCGTCATCTGGTAGACCACCGTGGTGGTGGTGACGCCGAGCAGGATGAAGGCGAACTGCAGCCAGTAGAAGAGCGGGAAGCCGGCCAGGCGCGGCTCGTCGTGGTTGTAGAGGAAGGTCAGCAGCGGCACCACGATCGGGATGAGAAGCAGCCAGTTCCAGGGGCTTCTATCGCTGCGCGGCGGGCGGTCCGGCTCAGCCATGGGACTCCTTCGTCAGCAGTGCGTGTGGTTCACGTCACGCTAACGAGCGCTCGGATGATCGGGCGATCCCCGATGCGCCGAACGGGTGTGGTCTTGCGCCGAACGGGCGGTCATCGCCGCTGCCGGAAGACCGTCACGGCTGTCCAGATCACATCGATCACCACGATGATCGTCCAGACCCGGCCCGCGCCGTAGGCGATGCCGGCGAGCCCCTCCAACGGCACGTCACGTTGCCCGCTGAGCGGGTCGACGGCGCCGGTGGCGAGATCGCGCACCCAGGAGAGATCGAGGACAGCGAGGACGGCCTGCACCGCCAGGTAGAGCGCGACGTGCTCACCGAGCTTCCGCCCCGCGGAGCGTGCCGGTTTCGGGCGCGGATCGGTGCGCACCTCCACACGCTGCTCCGGCGGCACCACGGAGGCGGGACGATCGGCGCGGGCGGGACGATCGGCCGGGGCCGGACGATCGGCGACGCCCAGGGCCCGCACCGACCACGGCACCAGACCGGCGCCGGCCAGGATGATCACGGCGAGGGCCAGGCAGGCCACCGGCCACGGCGACACGTCGTAGAGGGTTCCGGCGAGCAGCGAACCGGCCAGCGAGCCGAGCAGGACCGCCGACTCGTAGAGACCCATGCCGCGGCCGACCCGGGCGCCGGACGCCTCGGCGACGACCGCCTGCTGGACCGGGATCACGGCCGCCCACGCCACGCCGCTGAGCACCCAGAGCAGCGCGATCACCACCGGGTGCGGCGCCCAGGCCAGCCCGGTCGCGAACACCGCGCTGGAGATCGACGCCAGCGCCAGGACGCGGACCCGGCCGAAGCGGAGCACGAACCGATGCAGATGCACGGGGAGCACCGCCATCGCGATCGCACCCGGCAGGAACACGTACGCGATCTGGACGATCTCCAGCTGGAAGTGCCGCTGCAGGTGCAGCAGCAGGAGCAGGGCGATCGCCGCCTCCGCCGCCATGGTCACCAGGACGGCCAGCAGCATCGGGCGCAGCCGCCGCGCGACGCCACCGGGAAGCTCCGGCGCCGCGGGCACCACCCGCCGCGGTGCGCTCGCCAGCGCCACGGCGGCGGCCAGGCACGCGCCCGCGCAGGCGAGGAAGACGGTCCGGTAGCCGAAGAGGCTGAGCAGCGACAGGCCCGCGACGAAGGCCACCCACGCACCGGTCTCCTCCGCGGCGGTCAGGCGCGGGTAGACGGCGCTGTCCTCGGCCAGCCGCTCGCCGGCCATCGCCCGCACGGCCACCCAGAGCAGTGCCCCGCCCAGGCCACCGAGCACCGCCGCCGCGTAGGCCTGCGGCAGGCCGCCGGCCAGCGCGTATCCGAGGCAGGAGAGCGCGTAGATCAGTGCGCCGGCGGCGGCCACGAACCGGCGCTCGCACGCGTCGGCGAGCATCCCGGCGAACGGGCGGACCACCACCGACACCGCCAGCTCCGCCGCGACCAGCGCACCCACCTGGGTGGCGCTCGCGCCCAGGGCCGCGCCGGCCCACAGCGGCAGGAGGAAGTCGAGCAGCTCGACCGGGCCGTTCGCCAGCGTCGCGGCCAGCAGGACCCGGGATTCCCGGCGCCGGGCCGGAGCGAGGACCGCCATGGGTCAGCGCCGCGCGGCGCCCGGCCCGCGGGCGGTGAGGTAAAGGCCGTAGGCCAGCTCCAGGCCGCCGACCACCATCATGACGACCCCGACCTTGGTCAAGGTGAGGACCGGGATCTCGACGTCACCGGCGAACAGCCAGAGCAGCAGGCCGACGACCAGTGTCGCCGAGCCGGTCAGCAGATTCTTTCTCGCGGCACTCATCGATTCCCCCGTCGATCGGACCTCGACCGGGAATCTATCGCCGCGGACCGGTCCGCGCGTCCATCCAAAGTTGTATCCGGACGGGCGCGCGGACCGAAACGCCCCTACTGCAGGCCGGCGGCGATCGCCTTGGTCAGCGAGGCCTTCTCGTCGTCACCGTCGAGCGACCACATCATCGCGCCGCCGAGACCCTTGAGCCGGATGTAGAGCGACTTCTGCAGCAGCACGGCCGGGTCGTCGTACGTCCAGAAGGTCGTCCCGTCGTAGAGCCAGGCGTGCCCGTTGAGCAGGTCGCGGTGCACGGTGTAACCCTGCGCCGGAAGCTGCTTGAGGCGCTTGTAGTCCTCGGTGCCGCCGCCGAAGGCGCTCGGCGCCGGGCCGGTGGCGGCGCCGAACAGGCCGTCGCGGCCGCCGGTGACTCCGGTCCAGCCCTGCCCGTAGTACGGCACGCCGAGGATCAGCTTGCGCTTCGGCGCCCCGCCGGCGATCCACGCGTTGATCGTGTTCTCCACCGAGAAGTCGGGGTTGTCGGGCGCGCCCTTCGGCACCCGCAGCGCCGACTGCTGGTTGGCGACCGGCTCCCAGGTGCCGTGGAAGTCGTAGCCCTGCACGGTCGCGAAGTCCAGGTACTTGAAGATCTTGTCGACCTCGAAGCCGGCGGTGATCTTCGCGGGCGCGGCCGGCACGAACGCGGTGAGCTCGTACTTCTTCCGGTTGGCCCGGCCGAGCTTGTCGAGCTGGGTACGGAACTCGGCGAGCAGCGCGGTGAAGTTCTGCTTGTCCTCGGGCCGGATGATGTTGCCGGCGTTGCCGGACGAGCCGGGCCACTCCCAGTCCAGGTCGATGCCGTCGAAGATGCCGGCCGCGGTGCCCGCCGGCAGACCCGGCAGGTTGCCCTTGATCCACAGGTCGATGCAGGACGAGACCAGCTTCTTGCGCGAGGCGTCGGTCAGGACGGCGTCCGAGAAGTACGCCGAGCCGGTCCAGCCGCCGAGCGAGATCAGCGCCTTGAGCTTGGGGTTCTTCTTCTTGATCTCGGCCAGCTGGTTGAGGTTGCCGGCGATCGGCTGGCCGGCCACGTCGGCGACGCCGTCCACGCTGTTCTCCGCGGAGAACGGCGTCTGCCAGTCGGCCCATGGGTCGGCCGAGTCGCAGACCCCGGCGGCGGTGACCGGCCCGAACGCGTAGTTGATGTGGGTCAGCTTGGCCGCCGCGCCGGACTGCTGCACATCGGCGAGCTGGAAGTCCCGGCCGTAGATGCCCCACTGGGTGAAGTAGGCGACCTTGAGATATGAGTCGTTCCCATGTGCCTGTGCGGGAGTCGGTGCGGCAGCCACGACGGCCGCGGCGGCAGCCGTCACGGCGACGAGGCGGCGGGTGAAACCGCGCATGAGCCCTCCAGGGCGAAACGTTGAAGAAAGTTTCCTAATCGAGGAAGCTAAACGTCCCGCCCCGAAGGGTCAATAACCTCGCCTATCGAAGATGAGCCGTCTCGTTGACCGAGCGCACCGCGATGTTGCCGTCCGGCCAGACGTCCATCGTGGAGACCCCGGCGGCGTCCAGGAAGAGCCGGTGCAGGAACGCGTCGCCTGCGGCGAGCGCGTCCCGCAGGATCAGCTTGATCGGCGAGACGTGCGACACCAGCACGACGGTCTTCCCGGGGTACGCCGAGAGCACGGTCGCCATGGCAGCCCGCACTCGTTTGGCGACCGCCTGGAAGGACTCCCCGCCCGGCGGGGCGACACTGGTCGACTCCAGCCACGCCGTCATCTCGTCCGGCCACGTCTCCTGCACCTCGGCGAAGGTGCGGGCCTCCCAGGCGCCGAAGTCGCACTCGATCAGGTCGTCCAGCACCGTCACCGGCACGCCACCCACCTCGGCGGCGATCAGCTCAGCCGTACGCGTACACCGGGAAAGGGGTGAGCTGAGGACCGCCGCGACGTCGCGGCTGATGCCCGCCACCCGCCCGGCCGCGGCCATGGCCTGCGCCTCGCCCTCGTCGGTGAGCGGCACGTCGCCGCGCCCGGAGTAGCGGCCCTGCGAGGTCAGCGACGTCGAACCGTGCCGGACCAGGATGATCCGGGTCGCGTGCTCCAGCGACGGCGGCGCCCACGAGCGCGGCTTGGCCGGCGCCGCGGGTTCGGGCGTCACGTCCGGGACCCGCTTGCCGGCTGCCTCGTCCATCGCCCGGTTGGCCAGCGCGTCGGCCGCCTTGTTCCGGTCCCGGGGGATCCAGTCGAAGGTGACCTCGCCGAACTTGCCGACCAGCGCGGCCGCCTCGGCCGCGAGCGGCCGCAGACCCGCGTTCTTGATCTGCCAGCGGCCGCACATCTGCTCGATGACCAGCTTGGAGTCCATCCGGACGTCGACCCGGTCGGCGTTCAGCTCGGCGGCGGCGCGCAGGCCGGCGATCAGCCCGGAGTACTCGGCCACGTTGTTCGTGGCGATCCCGAGCGAGTCGTAGCGCTCCAGCAGGATCTCGCCGGTGGCGGCCTCCCGGACCACCGCGCCGTAACCGGCCGGCCCCGGGTTGCCCCGCGACCCGCCGTCCGCCTCGACGACGACGTGCAGACTCACAGGCCCGACTCCGAGGTCCGGACCATGATCCGGCGGCACTCCTCGCAGCGGACCACCTCGTCGGCCGGGGCCGCCTTCACCCGGGCCAGGTCGGCGCCGTAGAGCTCGATCCGGCAGGCGCCGCAGCGGCCCGCGTGCACCAGCGCCGCGCCCATCCCGGTCTCGGTGCGGATCTTGTCGTAGAGGGTGACCAGGTCAGCCGGCAGGTCCGCGGCGAGCGGCACCCGGGCCGCCGTCTTGAACTCCTGCTCCTTGGTGATCTCGGCGAGGCCCTCGTCGCGGCGCCGCTCGGCGTCGGCACGCCGCCCGGCCGCCGCCGACAACCGCTCCTGCACCTCGGCCAGCGTGGCCGCCGCGGTCTCCCGCTGCTCCATCAGCTCCAGCTCGGCGTCCTCCAGCTCGGACTGCCGGCGTTTGAGCGTGGCCAGCTCGTGCTCGAGACCCTCGATCTCCTTCAGCGCGCCACCGGACTTGAGCCGCTGCTCGTCGCGCTCCTTGCGGATCCGCACCTGCTCGATGTCCTTCTCGTAGCGGGAGATGTCCCGGTCCAGGTCGTCGACCGCGACCTGGGCACGGACCCGCTCGTCCTCCAGCGCGGAGAGCTCCCGCGCGACGGCGTCGATCTCGGCCAGCTCGGGCAGCGTCTTGCGCCGGTGGGTGAGCTGGGCCAGGGCGGTGTCGACGGCCTGCAGGTCGAGCAGGCGGCGCTGGGCTTCCGGGGCGGCCTTCACGGGTGGGTCTCCTTCGCAGAAGCGGAATGGACGGTCCAGGGATCGGTGTCCAGGTCGGACACCACCACGTCGAGGGGGAACTCGGAGCGCAGCCAGGCCGCCACGTCGTCCAGCCAGGGACGCTCGCTCGCCCAGTGTGCGACGTCGAGAAGCGCCGGGCCACCATCGGCGAGATGCTCACTCACCGGGTGATGCCGCAGATCGGCGCAGAGGTAGGCATCGACACCGGCACGCGCGGCGCCGGCCAGGAAGGAGTCACCCGCGCCACCACAGACCGCGACCGTACGGATCTCGCGCTCCGGATCGCCGGCCGCGCGCACCCCGGCGGCCGTCCGCGGCAGATTCCGCGCGGCGAGCCCTGCCAGCTCCGCGAGAGTGACCGGCCCCGGCAGCTCGCCGATCCGGCCCAGGCCCCGCCCGTCACCGGCGGCCGCACCCTCGGCCGGCACCAGCGGCCGCAGGGCGGTCAGGCCCAGCCGGGCGGCGAGGGCGTCGGAGACACCGGGATTGGCCACGTCCGCGTTCGTGTGCGCGGTGTAGAGCGCCACGCCGGCCCGGATCAGCCGGTGCACGATCCGGCCCTTGAAGGTGTCCGGGGCGATCGACGACACCGGCTTGAGCAGCAACGGGTGGTGGGCGACGATCAGGTCCGCCCCGATCGAGAGCGCCTCGTCGACGGTCTCCGGCACGCAGTCGACCACGCACAGGACACGGGTGACGGCGTGCTCGAACTCGCCGAGCACCAGCCCGACCTTGTCCCAGGACTCCGCCCAGCTCCGCGGGTACCGCGCGTCCAGGGCGTCCACCACTTCGCGGACAGTGCAGTCGGTCACGAAGGCAAACTCTATATGGCTAGGAAACCGCCCCAGGCTCGACTCGGCTGGTCGCGGCCGTGACGGTGGGTGTAACGGCCTGCAGCGCCCGGCGCCACGGGAACTGCCCGCGGAACCGGTCGGTCTGGCCGGGCCCGCCGAGCCGGCAGACGTCCTCGCCGTAGAGCACGTGTACCCCCCAGTCGCGCAGCTTGGCGAGGCTCTCGTGCAGCGCCGGGTGCAGCGCCATCACCTTGTTGGTGTACGGCACCACGGCGGTCGGCACGCCGTAGCCGTACCCCTCGACGAGCAGTCCGAGCACCAGCGTGTCGGTGATCCCGGCCGCCCACTTGTTGACCGTGTTGACGGTGGCCGGAGCGACGATCATCGCGTCCGCGGGCGGCAGCACGTCCGGGTCGCCGGGGCTCTTGTAGGCGGAACGCACCGGATGTCCGGTCTGCGCCTGCAGAGCCGCCACGTCGACGAACTTGCGGCCGTCCGGGGTCGTCACCACGCACACGTCCCAGCCCTCGTTCTGGGCGAGGGTGACGAGGATTCCGACGTCCCGGGCCATCGGTGAGCCGCAGACCAGCACGTACAGCACACCGGGTAAGGCTTTACCCGTCATCACGTGCAAAACCCCCCACCCGCCACCCAAGAACGGAAGGAGGCCCTCCTCATACGCCGACTCCCATCTGCTCTGCCAGCTCCGCGATGGGAGCCGGGGGCGCGCCCCGGGTCCGCCGGAGCACGTCGGAAAGGACTTCGTGGGCGAGCGGCCGGCAGCGGATCTCGGACGGGGCGAGCCGGTCGCCCTCCAGCAGCATCTCGCCGGCCTTCTCCACGTCACCGACCTGCGTGTAACCGCGGGCGATGTCGAGGTAGTGATGGGCACGCCGCTCCGGGAGCATGGCGTTGAACCCGTCCTTGTTCATCCGCTCGTGCGCCTCCACCGCCAGCCGGCCGTCGCCGAGCTCGACCGCGGTCGCGCAGCGGTGCAGCTGCACGTTGGTCGGCCCGAAACTGGTCCAGTAGTGGTTGAAGTCGCCGCCCAGCTCCAGCGACGCCTGCTCGGCCCCGCTGAGAAGATCCCGTACGGTCGCGCTGTCGCCGATCCGGGCGGCCGACATCGCGCCGTTGAGCAGCAGCATCCCGTACACCGAGAGCTGTTCCCCGCGGGCCCGGTCCGGGCCCGGCGCGAGCCGGTTGGCGATGTTGACGTTCACCTCGAGCGACGGGCGCACCCGCCCGAGCGCGAGCAGCGCGCTGCCCACCCGGTAACTGGCCAGCCCGGCCAGCAGCTGGTCGCCGGCCCGCTGCGAGACCGCGATCGATCGGTCCGCGGCCAGCCAGGAGAGTTCGTGCTCACCGACCTTGCGCAGCGCCGACGAGGCGATCTGGTAGACCTGCCCGAGCAGGTGCGCGGCGTGCGGCGCCTCGTCGCTGTTCGCGTGGGCGCTGTCCGCGGCCTGCGCGTCGCGCAGCAGCTTCGGCAGGGCGCGGGCCAGGACGCCGTACTTGGCGTGCTGGTAGGTCAGCCAGGCATGACTGACCGCTTTCCGCATCTCGGCAAGCGGCGGTGAATGTGGCACCGCTTGAAAGAAAGCGCTCATCTGGTCATATCGCTCCAGAGCCGCCCGAATCTCCTCGACCTCCACCTGGTCGATGCAGTTCTGCGTCTCTGGCTTGCGCTCCACCTCCTTGCCCAGCAGGAGCTGGACATCGACCTGGAGCACGTCGGCGATGTCGTACACGACAGAGAACTTGTCGAGCCGGCGGACTCCCCGCTCCACCTTGTCGACCCAGCTCTTCGATTTGCCCAGCCGGTCCGCGAACACCTGCTGGGACATTTTGCGTCGGCCCCGCCAATAGGCGACGCGGCGGCCGATTGGCAGCTCGTCCACGGTGCCTCCCCCACTCAACCGGCGGCTCATCCGCCGGTGAGCCATCCGGTGTCAATCGCAGTGTGGACCGCTCACGTGCGCACAGATCGCACAGCGTGTGTGATCGCCTGCTCACCGATGCTCGTAGTTTTCGTTGCAAGTTGCAAAGGGTGGATCTGACCGAGCCAACGACGAACGTCGCATCGGGATACGGCCTCTCCATCCGCCTCCGGGGGTATCGAGCCATGCAGTGGACCAGCAGTCAGCCGTTCGTCCCACCGTCGCTTCTCGATCGACTCGACCGGGTGCGCCTGCGCCGGGCCGCCCTGCGTTACGCCGAGCACGGCTGGCCGGTGACGCCGGGGTCGTACCTGACCGGCCACCGGTTCCACTGTGACCGGCCGGGCTGCCCGATCACCGGGTGCCATCCGGCGCTCGACACCTGGGCGGAGTCCGCCTCCGGCGACCCCGCCCGGATCACCGGCTGGTGGCGGCACCGGCCGCACGCCGTCCTGCTCACCACCGGCGAGAGCTTCGACGTCCTGGAGGTGCCGGCGCCGCTGGCCCGGCGGGCGCACGGCCTCGGCCCGGCAGCGGTCACCGCCACCGGACGCTGGATGCTGATGGTCCGCCCCGGCCGCCCCCTGTGCCCGGAGCTGGAGCGGCGTCTCGACGTGATCCGGCACGGCGTCGGATCGTGGATCCCGGCGCCGCCGAGCCGCATGGTCGAGGGCCCGGTGCGCTGGGCCGTCCCGCCGGAGCAGGTGGGCTGGCGATTGCCGGACGCCGAGATGGTGCAGGAGCGGATCGCCGCGGCCCTCGGCCCGGTGCCCGGCCGGCCGATCGTTCCCCGCCAACTGTCCACGTCGCGCAGGGCGGCCTGACCGCCACGCCGAGCGGGCAGCCGGTGCCGGAGGGTGGACCCGGGTACACATGTCGATTGCCAACGTATCCACATCGGCGACCTGCAGCGAGTCACCCGATCAGGTGAGCGCCGTGAGTGAACGCGCGGATCAGGCAGCCAGGTCGCGGTAGGCGGCGATCACGGCCTCGGTGCGGTCGGCCAGTTCCGGTCCACTCTCGGCCACGGCGGGAGCACCGGTCACCCGGGCGAGGGTGCGCTCGGCGTACCGCGCGGTGGCGGCCACCTGACGCTCGCGGATGAAGCTCTCGCCGGCCCGGGCCGCGGTGTCGATGCTGCCCAGGATCCGGTGCACGGCGGAGTCCGCCTCGCGCCACAGCTCCGCGGCCCGCTCGCACTGCGCCGCGACCGCCGAGCGTGCCGGGCTGTCCGCCGGGATGTCCGCCTCGCGGACCGCCGCCAGCTCGCCGCGCAGCCGGCGCAGCTCCTGCCGCTGCGACAGCACGTCGGCCAGCTCGTCCAGGGCGCGGGTGAGCGACCGGTCGGCCAGGACCGGGTCGATCATGCCGGCGAGGGCCGGCCAGGTCTTGCGGACCCGGCGCGAGGCGATCAGGGCGCCCTCGAACGCGGTGCGCTCGGGCGCGGTCCAGAGCACCCGCGAGTCCGGGTCACGCGGCACGGCGAGCGCGGCCGGCTGCGCGGCGCGCGCCTGCAGCCGCCACATCGTGGCGACCAGGGCGGCGCTGCCGGCGGCCGGCAGCCACCAGCTCAGACCGAACGCGCTGAGCACCGCGCAGAACAGGATCAACGGCAGCGCCAGCCGAGCGGCGCTGGTCAGCCGCTCCTCGCGGCGGCGCCCCGAGGGCGGCCGCGGCACGGCCTCGATCAACGATCCGGTCCGGGTCCGGCGCAGCCGTCCGCTGCGAGCCTTGACCGGGTACGGAGAAACGACCACCTTCTCGCAGTCGGAGCCGATGTGCAGTTCCGTGCCCATGCCGGCCTCCGTGCGTCTCGCCTGTTCCTCCGGGCGGGCCCCGGCCGCCGAGGGGAAACCGGCCCGGACCCGCCCACCGCGGGCGTTCCCCGCAGGTGCCATAGGAATCGGTGGCCGGTGGGCCGAGTTGAGCCGGGCCCCGTTGCACCCTGGTTGCGCTCAGTCGAAGAGCCGGAACACGAACCGGTCGGCCCAGTTCTTGCCCTCGTCGCCGGCCTCGATGGTCTGCAGCAGGGCGACGAACTCGTCGAATCGGGCGTTGCCCAGAACCATCCGCAGCGCCGTGCCGTTGATGCAGGTGAGCTGCACCGGCCGGGGGTCGCCGGCGGCCAGGCGGCGGTGCAGCGAGACCAGGCCCGGCCGGTAGGTGGGCCCGTAACCGAAGGCGCCCGCCAGCCGCAGGTGCAGATCCGTCTCGTCCAGGACGCATCGCCCGTCGATGACCACCTTCACCCCGGAGGTAACGACCGGGCCGGAGTCGCCGTCCCGCCACGACGGCCGAAATCCCTCGATGGGGAGCCGGCGGCTAGCCTCTCCAGCCGTGGACGTGGTCGAGCTGATGTTGCGCAAGTACGACGGCCGCCCGCACCGCCGGGTCACCGGCCGGCTGCTCGGCACCGACGAGTACGGCACGTGGATCGGCACGCCGCGCGGCTCGGTGGTCCGCTACAGCTACGGGTGGCGCCGGGTCGAGTTCACCCGGGAGGACTCGGTCCGCCTGCTCCCGCACGACGGCTGGTGGATGGCGATGTTCCTGGCCGAGCCGAACCGCAAGGACGTCTACTGCGACGTGACCACCCCGGCGCAGCGGACCGCACCGGGCCAGTTCACCGTGATCGACCTGGATCTGGACCTGATCCGCTACCGCGCCGACCACCGCGTGGTGATCGACGACGAGGACGAGTTCGCCGAGCACCGCCACCGCTTCGGTTACCCCGACGAGGTGGTGACCCGGGCGACCGGCGCCGTCGCGGAGCTGCGCGACGCCCTGGCCGGCAACCACGAGCCGTTCGCCGCCCATTACCGCGCCTGGATGGGCCGGCTCACCGGGGCCCGGCGCCGCTGGTTCCGCTGACCGCGGCCGCCCCGCGCCGCCGCCGGGAAACTGTCAGAGGGTAGCCCTAGGGTCACCCCATGAACGACACGACACTCCTGACCGCCCCGATCACCCTCGACCGCCGCCTCCTGATCGGCGAGACGGAATACCAGGTCACCGTCTTCCCGACCGATGACCGCCGGCTCGATCTGTGCATCGTGAGCAGTGACGGCGACGGCCGGGTGGTGAGCGAGATCAGCGGCGGCATCGCCCCGTCCGACCTGACCGGCCTCACCGACGTCCTCGGCTCCACGCTGGCCGGCCTGATCGCCATGACCCGCCCGCCGGCGGCCCGCGTCCCACCGCCCCCGCAGCAGCGTGACCGGCCGCCCAACCGCGGCGCCCGCTGGACCCCGGAGGACGACACCCGCCTGCACACCCGCTTCCACTCCGGCGCGTCCCTCACCGACCTGGCCACCGAGTTCGGCCGCACCGAGGGCGGCATCCGAGCCCGCCTGGAGCACCTGGGCGACCTGCCGCCCAGCGGCCGCTGGCCAACACCCACCCCGCAGCCACCGCCCGCAGAGTAAAGCGCACCGGGCCCACCCCGCAGCCACCGCCCGCGAAGTGAAGCGCGCCGGGCCCACCTCACAGCGACCCACCGCCGATTGAAGCGCAACAGATTCACCCGGCCGCCAGCACCGCAACGCGGGGTTTCCGGGGGCTCGGCCCCCGGAGCAGGCATGACGTGAGGCCCCGGTCCGCGCAATCTGCGGACAGGGACCACCGCCTCACGCGGGGTTTCCGGGGGCTCGGCCCCCGGAGCAGGCATGACGTGAGGCCCCGGTCCGCGCAATCTGCGGACAGGGACCACCGCCTCACGCGGGG
>NZ_JBEZZB010000182.1:0-4351 GCF_040638955.1 Actinoplanes sp. NPDC024001 | reverse complement strand
TTTCCGGGGGCTCGGCCCCCGGAGCAGGCATGACGTGAGGCCCCGGTCCGCGCAGTTTGCGGACAGGGGCCTCCGTCTCACGTGGGCGCGGCAGGTTTCGAACCTGCGACCCCTCGCTTGTAAGGCGAGTGCTCTCCCACTGAGCTACGCGCCCAGCACGGGTTCGGCCGGAGTGGTCATCGTACCCTGCCGCCGATCAGGGGTTGAGGGTGGCGAGGGCGGCTCGCCACGACTGTTGGTCGCGGGCCTCGCCGGGGCCGTTCATCTCGGCGAAGCGGACGATGCCGGCGGCGTCGACGAGGAAGGTGCCGCGGTTGGCGAAACCGGTGGTGTCGTTGAAGACGCCGTAGGCCCGGGCCACCTCTCCGTGTGGCCAGAAATCGGCGAGCAGCGGGAAGTCGAAGCCCTCCTGCTCGGCCCAGACCTTGTGGCTGTAGATCGAGTCCACGCTGATGGTGAGCACCTGGACGTCGTCGTTCGCATAGGCCGGGAGGTTGTCGCGCACCTCGGTGAGCTCGCCCTGACAGGTGCGGCTGAACGCCAGGGGATAGAAGACCAGCAGGACCGCCTTGCGCCCACGGAAGTCGGCGAGGCGTACCTCCTGGTTGTTCTGGTCCCTGAGGGTGAAGTCCGGCGCCGGCACGCCAACGGAGATCGGCATCCGCTCAGCCTATGCCTGTGCGGACGCCGACCTCGGTGAGGTGGCAGTGAGAGTTACTTCTTCTTGGCGCCCCGCGGGGTGACCAGCCGTGCGCCGGTCCAGTCCTTGCCGGCGTTCACCGTCGAGGTCTGCTGGAGGCCGGCGGTGGGCGCCGCCTCACTGATCTCGCTCGGCTCGACGTGCCCGTCGCGGCCGGCCTTCGGGGTCAACAGCCACACCACACCGTTGTCGGCAAGGGGGCCGAGGGCGTCCGTCAGAATTTCGAACAGGTCTTCGTCGCCGTCGCGGTACCACAGCAGCACCGCGTCGACCACCTCGTCGGTGTCCTCGTCGACCAGCTCTCCGACGCGTTCGGTCAGGGCGTCACGGAGATCCTCGTCGACGTCGTCGTCGTAACCCATCTCCATGACCACCATGTTCGGCTCGAAGCCGAACCGGTCCGCCAGGCTGCGTACGCCGTCGGCCTGACCCGCGGTCGCGCTCACTGTCCAAATCCTCCTAGCCGTCGAAATAGCACTCGAAATAGCACTGGAACCTGGGGGTAGTCCACACACATCGGGGCCCTCGCGCAAGTGGCGCACCGAGTGTGTGGCAATTTACCGTGCCAGCAGGGCCTGGGCACCCTGTGTGATGGCATCCTCTCCCACCAGGACCAATTGGGCAGCCGGTCCCAGCGGAACCGGTGCGTCGGCCGCCGCAACCCGGCGCACGGATCCGACAAAAGCCCCATCGACCAGGGCCGCGAGGACTCCCTCGCCGACGCCGCCGGAGCGCCGCGTCTCGTCGACGATCAGCACCCGGCCGGTCGCCGAGGCCTCCCGTACCAGGTCAGCGGCGGGTAGCGGGTTCAGCCAGCGCAGGTCGACCACCCGGGAGCCGTAGCCCTCGGCGGCCAGTTGGGCGGCGACACGCAGCGACATCCGTACGCCGTTGCCGTACGTCACGATGGTGAGGTCCTGGGTGGTGCCGAGCCCGTAGATGCGGGCCCGGCCGATCGGCACGTGCGCGCCGGCCCAGGTTTCCGGGGCCGGATAGGGCGCCAGCCACTCACTGTCGCCTTGTTGATAGAGGTCCCTCGTCTGATAGAGGGCGACCGGTTCCAGGAAGACGCAGACGGTGCCGTCGACCTCCGCGGCGGCCAGGCATGAGCGCAGCATCGGCGCGGCGTCCTCCGGGCGGGCAGGGACCGCCACGACGAGCCCGGGAACGTCGCGCAGGGCGGCCACCGAGTTGTCGTTGGCGAGGTGCCCGCCCGGCCCGAACGGCTGGGCCAGCGCCGGCACGCGCAGCACCATCGGGTTCCGGTACGCCCCGGTGGACAGGAACGACATCGTCGCCGCCTCACCGCGCAGTTGCACGGTGGCGTCGTGCAGGTCGGCCAGCGAGTCGAGCTCGGGGACCGGGAGCAGCCCGGCCGTGCCCGCGCCGAGCGCCAGGCCGAGGATCGTGGTGGGGTCGGGCAGGCTGTCGAAAACCCGGTCCTCGCCGCCGCGCTCGCGCAGCCCGGTGGTCACCCCGTGCCGGCCGCCACGCGTCGCGCCGGGCCCGAAGATCCGCAGGCCGGGGGTGGCGGCGAGGGCGTCGGTGAGCGTCGCGTTGAGGGTCTGCGCCAGCGTCATCGGGCCGGCCTCCTCGGGCAGCCGCCCGCCGAACATCCGCTGCCGGGCCGCCGCGCCGGGGCCGGCCGCCCGGTCGGCGACCTCCGCGACAGCGTGTGCGACCCGCAGCGGGCGGCGCGGCGCGAGCGACGCCACGACCTCGCCCACCGAGACCAGTTTGGGCTCGCCGAGCACCTCCTCGGCGGCCTTGCGGACCTGCCAGCCGACCTCGTCGTACCGGGTGATGACGTCGTCCGGGCCGAGCAGGCCGGCGCCGACGAGCAGGCGCGCGGTGCCGATCAGCGGGTCCCGGTCCAGGTCGGCGCCGGACTCCGGGTCGCCGGCCTGGCCGAGCAGGTGAACGGTGGACAGGTGCAGCAGCGCCGGGCGGCGTTCCCGCCGGACGAACTCGGCTGCCTCGACCGCCGCGTCGTACGCCGCGGTCAGGTCGCACCCGTCGGCGAAGGAGTAGCGCAGGCCGGGCCGTCCGCGCAGCGCCGCGGCGGTCCAGTTGTCCTCCTCGGCGCCGCCCGGCCCGTCGTCCTCGCAGATCAGCAGCAGCGGGAGCGGCCGGCCGGAGCGCTCGTGCCAGCCGGCCGCGTGCAGGGCCGCCGAGGCGCCGGGACGGGCCGCGCCGGCGTCGCCGAACGACGCCACCACGATCGCGTCGTCCGGCCAGGTCGCGGTGCCGCCGCCGGTGAGGGCCCGGGCCAGCCCCACGGCCCGGGGCAGGTGCCCGCCGGGGGTGGAGATCGCCGGCACGAGGTGCAGGTCGGCGTGTCCGAAGAGTTTGTCGCGCCCCCCGGTGATCGGGTCGCGGACCGAGGCGACCACGCCGCGCAGGACGTCGCGGGCCGCCTCCTCCAGCCGGCGGACCGGATCACCGCCGACGTCGTCGGGACGCTGCGCCGACCGTACGCAATAGAACGCCGCCGACCGGTGATGCAGCAGCGCCGGGTCGTCGGCGCGCAGCGCGGCGGCGACCGCGGCGTTGCCCTCGTGGCCGGCCGACCCGGTGATGTGGAACCCCTCGTTGAAGCTGCGCAGCCAGCGCGCGGCCAGGTCGAGATGCCGGGCGGTGAGCTGCGCGTCGAAGATCTCCCGGGCCCGGGTGCCGGTCAGCGTGCCACCCTCGCGGATCGCGTCGCCGGGGGCGCGCCCGGACTCCGGTGGTCGCAGTGCCGAGACCGCATCGCGGAAACGCTCGTCGAGGTTTTGCGGGGTGGTCACGCGATTCAGCATCGCCGACCTTCGCTGACCGTGCCACTGCGGAAAACGCGAAAGGCCGGGTGTGCGCAGGTCGATCGGTGTGTACTCAGGACATGATCGTGAGGTGCGCGGCCCTCCGGCTGGCGCTCTGCCTGTGCTGGCTGGCCGGGACCGCCGCGCTGTTCCTGCTGCTCGATCTATATACATGAGAGCCATGCGCACCGAAGTCATCACCGTACGGACCGGCAACTCCCCCGTGGTCCGCGACATCACCCGCGAGGCCGAGCAGTTCGTCGCCGCCGAGGCGGACGGACTGCTGCACGTCTTCGTGCCGCACGCGACGGCCGGGCTGGCGATCATCGAGACCGGCGCCGGCTCCGACCACGACCTGCTGACCGCCATCGACGACCTGCTGCCGGCCGTGGACAAGTGGCGGCACCGGCACGGCTCGCACGGGCACGGCCGCGACCACGTGCTGCCGGCATGGATCCCTCCCTACGCGACGCTCCCGGTGATCGGCGGCCGGATCGCGCTCGGCACCTGGCAATCGATCTGCCTCGTCGACCCGAACGGCGACAACCCCACCCGCCAGGTGCGGTTCTCCTTCCTGGCCGGATGAAGTTACTGGTCAGTACGTGTGTCGCGCGTCGCTGAGACAGCGGGTAGGCGTGACGATGGCCACCGGAAGGGGGCAGGATGGAGGTCTATTCCGAGCGATTCGCCACCTAGGGTCGCCCGGTTGTCCGACACTCACACCAAGAGGATTGCCTGTGGCCACGGAGCGCAAGCGCCCGGTGATCAGCGATGGCCTGCCGAGCCAGCTTCCCGACATCGACCCCGAGGAAACCAACGAGTGGGTCGAGTCGCTCAACGGAGTCATCGA
>NZ_JBEZZB010000181.1:0-19418 GCF_040638955.1 Actinoplanes sp. NPDC024001 | reverse complement strand
GCCAGGCCACCCTGGCCTGGCTGGCCGGGGACCGGCCCCGGCGCCGGCGGCACCTGCACGCCGCCCGGGACGCCTGGACCACCGCCGGGGACACTGCGGGGGTGCAGCTCAGTGCCGTACATCTGCTGATCGCCGACCTCGACGAGGGACTGTTCGCCGCGCACGCGGCGGCCCTCGGCGACGGCGGCCGCCCGCCCGAGCACGGCCCGGTCGCCGGTGTGCTGGGCTGGGCCGCCTCGATCGGCAGCCGGGCCTGGTGCACCGGCCTGGGCCGGCTGCTGCAGCGGGCCGCCGAGCACTGGCAGGCCCACGGGGACCCGGCCCGGGCCCGGCTGGGCTATCTGGCCGCGCTGCCGCTGCTCGCCGCCGACCCGGCACTGCCGGCCCGTCCGGTGATCACCGCGCTGGCCGGCCTGGAGTCCCGCACCGGCCTCGCCGACCGGGCGCTGGCCCGGCTCGAACGGCTGCGGCACTGCACCCACGGGGTGGCCGGGCCGCCGGAGGTCGCGCTCGCCCACTGCCTCGACGCGGTCGTCGCGATGGTCGCCGCGCACCGCAGCCGGATCGGCACGGCCGCCGCCGAGGACGCCGCCCGGGGCCTGCTCCGCCTGCGCGGCTGGATCGAGGAAACCCTGCCCACTCTCGCTGACGCCCGGCCGGCGATCGACACCCTCGCCGTGATCGACGCGCTGGTGCCGCTGGCCCGGTGCGGCCACGCCCACCGGCGCGGGCTGCCGGAGCAGGCCGAGCAATGGTTCAGGGTGGCGCTGGAGGCGGCCGAGCGCAGCGGCGCGCCGGCCGACCTGCGGCCGCTGGTGCTGATCACCGGTGAGCGGCACGCCGAGGCGCGGACCGCGCTGACCGAGTTGGACCGCGATCGGGCACTTCCCGACCTGCTGCTCGCGCCGCTCGCGCTGCGCGCCGGGGACTTCACGGCCGCGGCCCGCTCGTTCGCCCGCGCCGGCGGCGCGCAGCGCAACTGGCGTTCCCAGCTCACCGCAGCGCAACTCGCTCTTGAGCACGACGACGCGGCGGCAGCTTTGACGTACGCCCGTGAAGGCGCCCGCATGCTGGAGGAGTTCACCGCGAGCCTGCCCCGGGACCGGACCCGGCTGGCCGCAAGCGACCAGGACGGGGTGTCCGCTCTGTATCTGGCGGCAGCGCGGGCCCTGGTTGTGCAGGCGCGTGCCGAACACTACCGGCCGGACGCCGCCGACCTGCGCCGGCAGTCGTTCGCGGCGGCCGACCGGCGGCACGCCCTGACCCTGCGCCCGGACCGCCCGGACGGCACCGAACCGTGGCAGGAGTGGCACCGGCGCACCGCCGACTGGGCCACGCACGCGTCCCGGCTGGCCGCCGCGATCGACACGCCCCGCTCCGGCGACACCACCCCACTGGTCGAGGCGGTGGCCGGCGCCGACGCGGCGCTGTCGCGCGCCGAGTCCGAACTGGAACGCGTCCAGCGCGGCGCTCTGCTGCGGCGGGCCGCTCCACCGGCGCCGCTGGACGTACGCCTGCTGCAGAGCCGCCTCGCCGCGGACACCGTGGTGCTGGCGTACCTGACCGCCGGGACCGAGCTGATGGTCTGGGCGGTGACCCCCGACGACGTGCGGGTGCACCACCGCCGTATCGCCGGCCGGCCGCTGGCCGCGCTGGTCCGGCGCTTCCACACCCGCTGCGCCGCCGGGCACGGCCAGGGGCCGGAGGCCACCGAACTGGCGGCCGTGCTCCTCGCCGACATGGCGCCGGTGATCCGCCACCACCGGCGCGTGGTGGTCGTGCCGTGCGGTCCGCTGCGCCTGCTGCCCTTCCACGCCCTGCCGTTCGGGGCCCGGCCGCTCGGGCTGGAGCGGGTAGTGTCCTACCTGCCGAGCGCCGCGCTGCTCACCGCCGAGAAGACCGTCCTGGACGAACCGGTCCGGCCGGTGCGCCCACTGGTGGTGGACGGGCCGCCGGTCGCGACGTCGATCCTCGGCCGCGCCCCCGCCGTCGACCGGCTGTCCGGGCATGACGTGCTGGTCTTCGGCACGGCGCCGCTGCGCGACCGGGATCTGCGGGCCGACGCGGAACTGGCCGTGCTCTGCGCCGGCGACCTCGGGCGGACCACGGTCACCCTGGGCGACGACGTGGCCGGGCTGACCCGGGACCTGCTGCACGCCGGGGTGCGGCGGGTGGTGCTGCCGCTCTGGCCGGTCGACGACGAGGCGGCGACCGTGGTGATCGGCCGGTTCCTGCGCGGGCTGACCGAGGGGGTGGCGCCCGCTTACGCCCTGGCCGGGGCGCAACGTTTCGCCGCCCAGGCCAGCCCGGGCCGGCTCCGCTCGGAAGCCACCGCGCTGGGCTTCGCGCCGGCCGGCAACGAGCCGCTCGACGGCAGCGCCGAACGGCTCTGGGCGCCTTTCGTCCTGCTCGGACCGTGACTCAGCGGCTCAGAACCCGCTGCGCGTCGGCGACCACCGGGGCCGAGGCCACCGGCTCCCAGGCAGCGAAGATGCGCTCGAAATGGTCGCGGTGGGCCGCCAGCAGGGCGGGGTTCTGCTCGATCACGTCGAGCTCGTTGACGATGCTGAGATCGACGAACGGGGTCAGCTGCTCGTCGGTCAGCTCACGGGTCTCGCCGGTGAAGCGGTCGGTGACCTGCCGCGTCTCGGCCAGCCGGGCCCAGCTGCTGTGCCGGTCGCAGGCGCCGTAGAGATAGACCAGCTCCTCGGCCCCGGCGCCGACCAGGTCGCGCAGGGTGTCCCGGTCCTGCCAGAAGAGGAGCGCGAGGTCGAACCCGTCGGTGCTGTAGGCGGCGTGGGTGAGCCCGGCGGACCGCACGTCGTCGCCGTGCCCCAGCTTGGCGAGCCGCTCCTCGACCCGGCACAGGTGGGCATAGAGGGTCCCACCCGGATGCCGGACGGTGTCGGCTCCACATTGCTGCAACCAGTCCCGCACGTCAGCACTCATGCCCAGCAACCTATGACCGGCGCCCGCCGGCGCGCCGCCCCGGAGCGTGCGCTCTTCGTCACAGCAAGTACCCGTCGCCGCACCCTGCCAGACTGCGGGCGATGGAAACACTCGCCGCCGTGCCGGACAGGTACCGGGTGTGAGGACAGTGCAGCCCGACCGAGAGGGGCGCTTCCGGGCGCTCTACGCCGACACCCACGCCGACGTGCTGCGCTTCGCCCGGCGCCGGGTGCATCCCAGCCACGCCGAGGACGTGGTCGCCGACGCCTTCCTGGTGGCCTGGCGCCGCCTGGAGGAGGCGCCGCCGAGCAGCGGCGACGCGCGGGCCTGGCTGTTCGGCATCGCCCGCAACTGCCTGCTCAACACCGCCCGTGGCCTGGGCCGGCAGGACGCTCTGGCGGTCCGGATCGCCGAGATCACCCGGCCCGCCGAGGCCGGCGCGCCCGAGGACGACGCCGCGGTCCAGCGGCTCGACCTGGCCGCCGCCTGGCGACAGCTGAACGCCGGCGAGCAGGAGACGCTGGCGCTGACCGTCTTCGAGGGCCTCACCTCACCACAGGCCGCCCGGGTGCTGGGCATCACCGCCGCGTCGTACCGGCTGCGGCTGCTGCGTGCCCGCCGCGCCCTGCGCCGCCACCTGGAGCGCGCCGAACCGGGCCCGGAGGGCTCGCTGGCCGCCCTCGGCCTCGACACCATGGAGAACCGGTCGTGAACCTCGATGAATCGTTGCGCGCCCTGGACGCCGCCGGCCCGCTGACCACGGCGGACCGCGAACGCGCGGCAGCCGACCTGGAACGGATCGTGGCCACCGGCTACGACGCGCCCACCCCGGCCCGGCGGTCCCGGCGCCGCCTGGTGATCGCCGCCGCGGCCACCACTGCCGCCGCGGTGCTGGGCGCGGCCCTCGTGCTGCCCGGCAACCTCGGGGGCGGCCGGGCGTATGCGTCCTGGACCCCGGTGCCGACTCCCCTGTCCAGCGCCGAGATCGACCTGATCGGCGCGGAGTGCCGGGACGAGATGGACGTCGCCTTCCACAACCTGGATCAGGCCGAGCTGGTCCTCGCCGAACGGCGCGGTGAGTACGCCGCGCTGCTGTACCGCGTCGACAACCCCAGTACCGGGGGCGCGTGCCTGGCCCACAACGTGCCCGGCAGCGACGACGTGGACGACGTCGTATGGGGCGTGAGCGGCAGCTCGGGGCCGGCGCGGAAGGCACCGGCCGGTCACTACCTGGCCGGTGGGCTCGCCGACTTCGGCGACGCCTCGATCATCGAGGGCGCCGCCGGCCCCGACGTGACCGCCGTGACCGTCCACATCCGTGACCTCTCGGTGCAGGCGTCCCTGAAGGGTGGCCGCTACGTGGCGTGGTGGCCGGGAACCGCCATCGAGTGGACCGGCCGGTCGACCACCCGGGACCTGTGGACCGTTGACCTCACCCTGCGCGACGGCACGGTGATCAAGGACGCCAAGTCCTGGCGGGGCTGACGCGGGCGCGGGTTTGGCCGGGGATCGATCCGGAAACGCTACGCTCCCGATCGATCCCCGCGGGAAGGACCCGGCCGTGATGGCACTGCTGCTCGACCTCGCCAACATCCTCGGCGGCCTGGTGCTCGCCGTCGCGCTGCTGCGCCGGCTGCCCTCGGTGGGCGACAACGTGGGCCGGTTCGCCGACCGGATCTCCCGCTGGGCCTGGCTGATCGGCGTGGTCGCCCTGGTCGCCGGCGGCTACTACCTGATCGTGCACCTGACGTCCGGGCCGCGCCTGTTCCACTTCGAGGTGGTCGGCATCGGCGTCGGCCTGGCGCTGCTGTGGGACCGGCTGACCGGCCGCAAGCCGCTCGACGGCGCGGCCGGGCGGGCCGAGCCGTCCGGGCGGGCGCTGCTGCTGGCGATCTTCGGCCTGATCGCCGTCGTGGTGGGCATCCAGGGCCTCTTCACGCCCAATTGACAGGCCCACCATGGGAGCGCTCCAATTTCCATGGAATTGCATAAGATCATCGATCCGACAGCGCGGAATGCGTAGATAACAGCGTTATCAGAACCGGTGTCCGGATGCCCGTCTCACAAGTCTCCGCACCCATTGATGACCGCATCGCCCGCGCTCAAAAATCCCTTGGCGAGCCCATTACTCCGACAAGGGAGAAACGTTGTCCCGGACGACCCCCCAACGCCGAATCCGTCGCGGCCCGGCCGTGGTCGGTGCACTGGCAGCGGTCGCGCTGAGCGCGGCCGGCATCACCCTCATCCCGTCCGCGAACGCGGCGACCACCGCCTTCCCGAAGGGCCCGGCGCCGAGCATCAGCACCATCGAAGCGGTTCGAGGACCGTTCGCCACCGCGCAGACCAGCGTCTCGCGAACCGCTGCCTCCGGTTTCGGCGGCGGCGACATCTACTACCCCACCGACACCAGCAGCGGCACCTTCGGCGCGGTGGTCATCGCGCCCGGCTACACCGCGTCCAAGTCGAGCATGGCGTGGATCGCCCCGCGGATCGCGTCGCAGGGCTTCGTGGTCTTCAACATCGACACGCTGACCACCTCCGACCAGCCCGCCAGCCGCGGCCGGCAGCTGCTCGCCGCGGCCGACTACCTGACCGGCCGCAGCAGCGTGCGCACCCGGATCGACGCCACCCGGGTCGCCGTGATGGGCCACTCGATGGGCGGTGGCGGCACTCTGGAGGCCGCCGCGAGCCGGCCGTCGCTGCAGGCCGCCATCCCGCTCACCCCGTGGAACCTGACCAAGTCGTGGAGCCGCAACAGTGTGCCGACACTCATCGTCGGCGCGGAGAACGACTCCATCGCGTCGGTCCGCAGCCACGCCGAGCCGTTCTACAACAGCCTGCCGGCCGCGCCCGGCAAGGCGTACGTGGAGCTGAACAACGCCAGCCACTTCGCCCCGAACACCTCGAACACCACGATCGCGAAGATGAGCATCGCCTGGCTCAAGCTCTTCGTCGACAACGACACTCGCTACCAGCAGTTCGTCTGCCCCGGCCCGAGCGCCGGCCTGACCGTGCAGGAGTACCGCGAGACCTGCGCGAACTTCGCCGTCTGAGGTGACTGCCGGAATGGCCGCGGCGCGGTCATTCCGGCAGCAGCGCGCGCAGGGCGGGCTCGGCCAGCTCGAACTCGACGCCCGACACACCGAGCAGATCGCTGTACATCACCGATCCGAGCAAGCGGACATAGAGGTACGCTCGCCGGCGCAGGTCCTCCTCGTCCCCGGTGAGGCCCGCCTCCCGGAAGATCTTCAGCTGCGCCTCGACGCCCCGCTGCTGCAGATCGGTGGCCGGAGTCACCAGCACCCGCGCCGCGGTCTGCGGTTCGGCGGCGACGAACTGCCGCAGCTGCTGCGCCGTGGACATCAGCTCCTCGAACACCCGGGAGACCTGGATCACTCGGTCCGCGCCGGCGCCACGGGCCTCCGCGCGGGCCTCGTCGAGGAGGAGTCGCGCGAGCGCCCAGAGGACCTCGCCGAGCAACGCGTCCCGGCTGCCGACCGCCCGGTAAAGCGTGGCACGGCTGATGGACAATTCCGCGGCCAGCGCCTCCATATCCACATTGGAGTGCTGCAGGTAATGCATCACGGCGCCGCGCAACAGCGCCTCCGGTGCGATGACACGCCGGCTCTCAGGCAATGCACACCCCCACTCGCCCGGCTGCGCGGAAATGCAATACCCGGCGGCCTGCTCCCCATTCCTGCCCTTTTCTGGTACGGCCCGGAGCCACCATCGGATCAACCCGGCCCTTGACATCGATGCAGTGTGATGTTTGCGTAAACATTCCGTCGACGAAAGGCCGTCCATGATCGTCCGACTCGGTGTGACGGCGCTGCTCCTGGCGTCGCTCACGGCACCGCCGGCCACCGCCGCTCCCCCGGCCGACAGCACCGCCGCGGCCGGTGTCACCGTCACCATCGACCCGTCGTACCAGCAGCCCGAGTTCCAGGGCTGGGGCACCAGCCTGGTCTGGATGGCCGAGGCCACCGGCGGCTACCCGGACGAGATCCGCGAGCGCCTGGTCGACATGGTCTTCGGCCCGGACGGGCTGAACCTCAACATCGCCCGCTTCAACATCGGCGGCGGCAACGCGCCCACGGTCCGCCCCTACCTGCGCCCGGGCGGCGCCGTGCCCGGGTTCTGGAAGGCGCCGCAGGCCTACGGGCCGCAGGACAAAGAGTGGTGGAACCCGGACGATCCGGCGCACTGGGACTTCGACGCCGACCCCGCCCAGCGCTGGTGGGTGGACCGGGTCAAGGACCGGGTCACCCGCTGGGAGGCGTTCAGCAACTCCCCGCCGTGGTTCCAGACGGTCAGCGGCTACGTGAGCGGCGGCTTCGACCCGAACACCGACCAGATCCGGGCCGACCGGGCGGACCAGTTCGCCGAGTACCTGGTCCGGGTCACCGAGCACCTGGAGGACGCGCACGGCATCGCGTTCGACACGATCGACCCGCTGAACGAGCCGAACACCAACTACTGGCGGACCACGCTGGGCGCGGACGGGCAGCCCACCGGCGGCCGGCAGGAGGGCGCGCACGCCGGGCCGGCGCTGCAGGCCCAGGTGGTGACCGCGCTGAAGAACCGCCTCGCCACCGCCTCCACCGAGGCTCTCGTCGCCGCGCCGGACGAGACCAACCCGGGCACGTTCGTCACCGACTGGTACGGATACCCGAAACCCGCCCAGGACGCGGTGTCCCAGCTCAACGTGCACACCTACGGCACCGGGCAGCGCACCGCGGCCCGGGACGTGGCCAAGGCCGAGCAGCGCCCGCTCTGGATGAGCGAGGTGGAGGGCAGCTGGGGCAACGACTACACGAGCATGAACTCGGGGCTCGGCATGGCGCAGCGGATCATCGACGACCTGCGCGAGCTGGAGCCGTCGGCGTGGGTGCTGTGGCAGCCGATCGAGGACGCCGACAACATGGTCGCCGAGGGCAACCTGCAGTGGGGCTCGATCCACGTGCCGTTCGACTGCACAGCCACCGACACCCTGCGGAGCTGCCCGATCCGGACCAACACCAAGTTCGACACGATCCGGAACTTCACCCACTACATCCGGCCCGGCGACCGGATGGTGAAGGTCAGCGACACCGCCACGGCAACCGCGGTCCGCGCGGACGGCAGGGGCGCGACCGCGGTGCACGCCAACCAGACCGCGCAGGAGCGGGCCGTCACGCTCGACCTGTCGAAGTTCGGCCGGATCGCCCGCAACGCCCGGGTCACCCCGGTGGTGACCAGCACCGAGGGCAAGCTGGTCAAGGGCACCCCGGTCGCGGTGTCCGGCCAGAAAGCCACGCTGACCGTGCCGGCGCACTCCGTCACCACCTTCCTGATCGACGGGGTGTCAGGCACCGCCGTCGGCCACATCCGGGCGGGTCACACGTACCGGATCGAAGGGGTGCAGAGCGGCCGCTCGCTCACGCCGGACGGCGGCGGCGCCGCCATCCGGACCAGCGATCCGGCCGCAGCCGGGCAACTATGGATGTTCCGGGCGCTGGGCGACGGGCTGAGCAACCGCGAACGGTACGTGATCAGCAACGCCGGCACCGGCCAGCGCCTGGCCGTGCGGGCCGGGGCGGTGGTCGTCGAGGACGGCGGCGGCGCGGCGGACGACGGCGCCCAGTGGATGCTGTCCACCACCGGCGACGGCACCTACACGCTGATCAACGTGGCCGCGCGGCGACTGGCCGACGTGCCCGGGCAGGCCACCGCCGACGGCACCCGGGTGGGGCTCTACCAGCCGACGTCCGGGTCCAACCAGCGCTGGGCGGTCCGCGACGAGACCGTTCTGCGCACCGGGGCGCTGTCCGCGTACACGGTGCCCGGTCTCGTACCCGAGCTGCCGGAAAGCGTGACCGCGATCCTGGCCGGCGGCGGCCGTGCGACCTTGCCGGTCACCTGGCGGATGCCGCCGCAACGGCGGTGGGCGAGACCGGGAACCGTGACCGTGCGGGGCACCGCGACCGACGTGCTCGGCCGGCGCGTCGCGGCCCGGGTGGCGGTGGTGGTGGACACCTTCCGGGCGACCGTGCCGGCCCGGGCCAGGACCTATGCCGGCGGCGAGCCGGTGCTGCCGGCGACGGTGACCGGGCTGGGCCGGCACGGCCGCCGTGCCGACCTGCCGGTGACCTGGAACCCGGCGCCGGCCGGCGCGTTCGACCGGGTCGGCGTGGTGACGCTGACCGGCACGGCGACCGTGGTGGACGGCACGAGGCTCCCGGCGGCCGTCCGGGTGCGGGTGACCGAGCCGGTCGAGGGCCGCGCCGCGATCTCGTCGGTCACCGCCACCTTCACCGAGAGCGGCTACTCACCGGCCGGCCTGGCCAACGGCGACACCACCGACAAGGCCTGGTCGAACTGGAAGCCGAGCGCCCGCAACCCGTCCGACACGATCACCGTGCGCCTGGCCGGGGTGCGCGACGTGACCCGGGTGGTGACCCACTTCTACCGGGACAACGCGGCCGGTGGCGGGCTCGCGGAGAGCCTGCGGGTGGGTGTGCCCGGTCCGGACGGGACCTGCACCGGCGGCGCCGACGTCCCGGTCGGCACCGCCGGCCCGCTCGCCGTCTCCGCACCGCTCGCCGCCCGCACCGACACCGTCTGCGTGGCGCTGACCGCGGTGCCGAACGGCTACCTGACCGTCGCCGAGATCGAGGTCCTGGCCAAGACCTAGAAACGGTAGTGCAGGATGATCGTCCCCTTCCGGGACAGGCGGGTGCTCAGCGCCTGCACCTGGTAGGACGCCCGCAGCACTCCCGGGAACTCGGCGACCTCGGGTTCCCGGGACAGCAGGATCTCCTTGACCAGCCGCAGCCGCGGGTTCCAGCGTTGACCGACCGCGAGTAACTGTTGAAGGCGATCCCCGCAGCGCGACGTTGTTGATGAAGTCGGTGCCGGTCCGGTGCTTGACTGGTTACTATACCGACTGGTCGGTACAGTAACGGCATGACAACAACGCTGCCCCAGACCGGCCGCCGCTGGGCGGCGCTCGGCGTGCTCGCCGCGGCCGTGCTGCTGCTGTCGATCGACGGGACGGTCCTGGCGCTCGCGGTGCCGTCGCTGACCGAGAGCCTGTCGCCGACCGCCGAGCAGATCATCTGGATCGGCGACATCTACTCGCTCGCCCTGGCCGGCCTGCTCGCCCTGATGGGCAACCTCGCCGACCGGTTCGGCCGCAAGCGGATCCTGCTGGCCGGCTCGATGCTGTTCGGCCTGGTGTCCCTGCTCGCCGCCTTCGCCACCAGCGCTGAGCAGCTGATCCTGGCCCGGCTGCTGCTCGGCGTCGCCGGCGCCACGCTGATGCCGTCGACGCTCTCGCTGATTCGCAACCTCTTCCCGGACGACGCGGAGCGCACCCGCGCGATCGCCGTCTGGTCGGCCGCGTTCGGCGCCGGCTCGGCGGCCGGGCCGATGGTCGGCGGCTTCCTGCTGGAGCACTTCTGGTGGGGCTCGGTCTTCCTGATCAACGTGCCGGTGATGGTGGTCGTGGTGATCTCCGGCCTCTGGCTGCTGCCGGAGTCGCGTGACCCGCAGCCGGGCCCGTTCGACTTCGCCTCGGCCGCGCTCTCCATGCTCGCCGTGGCCCCGATCGTCTACTCGATCACCCACCTGGCGGCCGGCGAGTTCAGCCCGGTGATCGTGGTCGGCCTGGTCGCCGGCGTGCTCTTCGTCCGCCGCCAGCGCCGTCTGGCCAACCCGATGATCGACGTCGACCTGTTCCGCAGCCCGGCCTTCTCCGGCGCGGTCGCGGCCAACGTCATCTCGATCTTCGCGCTGGTCGGCCTGCTCTTCTTCTTCTCGCAGTACCTGCAGTTCGCCCGCGGCTTCTCGCCGTTGCAGGCGGGCCTGGCCGAGCTGCCCGCGACACTCGCGTCGATCGTGGTGATCGGCCTGGTCGGGGTGGCGATGACCCGGCTCGGCCGGGGCCGCGCGATCGCGGTGTCGCTCGCGGTGGCAGCCGCGGGCCTGGCTCTGGTGGCGCCTGCGGCGAGCCAGTCCTCGTACGTGTGGCTCGCGCTCTGCCTCGTGCCGGTCGGACTCGGGGTGGGCCTGGCGATGACGCTGGCCGGCGACGCGATCGTGTCCGCCGCCCCGCCCCGCAAGGCCGGCTCGGTGTCGGCGGTCACCGAGACCGCCAACGAGCTCGGCGTGGTGCTCGGCATCGCGGTGCTGGGCTCGATGATCACCGCGCTCTACCGGTCGAATCTGGAGCTGCCCGCGTCCGCGCCGGCCGCGGCGTCCGACTCGCTCGGCGCGGCGCTGCAGGTCCTCGATCCGGCTCTGGCGCAGGTCGCCAAGGACGCGTTCGTCTCGGCCATGCAGAGCACCTCGCTGGTGGCGGCCGGGTTCACGATGCTGGCGGCCGTGGTCGCGTGGCGACTCATCCCGTCTCGATAGCCTGCGCGGATGGGACGAACAGCCGGCCGCTCACCCGAGGACACCCGGCGCGCGCTTCTGGACGCCGCGGGCGAGGCGATCCGTACGCGAGGGGTCAACGCCACGCTCGACGAGATCGCCCGGCACGCCGGGGTCTCCAAGGGTGGCCTGATCTACCACTTCGCCAGCAAGGACGAGCTGATCCTGGAACTCGCCCGGGATCTGCTCGCCTCCTTCCGCGCCCAGGTGGAGGGCCGGCTGGACCCGGCGGACACCGAGCCCGGGCGGTACACCCGGGCGTACGTGCGGGCGCTGCTCGCCCCGGCCGCCGACGAGGTCGCAGTCCGCAAGGCGATGGCCCTGATCACCCAGCTGACAACCGTTCCGGCGGTGGCCGAGCTGGTCGACGCGGACACCCGGCAGCTCAACGCCGAGTTGCACGCCGACGGCCTGCCACCGGACGTGCTGACCCTGGTGATCGCCGCCGCCGACGGGGTGAGCAGCGCCCCGCTGTGGGGCGAGACCGTGGACCGTCCGGCGATCCGGCAGCTGGAGCGGCGCCTCATCCAGCTGACCCGGCAGCCCGCATGGTGGCAACAGCTGCCCTGGGAGGAATGACCCTTCGGGGCCTGGGTACTGCGAGGGCATGGCGCTGCCGATCGAGGACTACGCGATCATCGCCGACACCCAGACATCCGCGCTGGTCGGCCGCAACGGGTCGATCGACTGGCTCTGCGTGCCCCGGTTCGACTCCGGGGCGATCTTCGCGGCGCTGCTCGGCGACGAGGAGAACGGGCACTGGACCCTCACCCCGGCCGGCGAGCACACCGCCCGCCGCTGCTACCGCGACGAGACGCTGGTGCTGGAGACCGAGTTCGAGACCGCGGGCGGCGTGGTCCGGCTGATCGACTTCATGCCGCCGCGGACCGAGGCGCCGACGGTGGTCCGGATCGTCGAGGGCGTCCGCGGCGAGGTCGAGATGAGCATGGTCCTGCGACTGCGCTTCGACTACGGGCACGTGGTGCCCTGGGTCTACCGCGAGCAGGGCGACCTGGTCGCGGTCGCCGGCCCGGACGCGGCCTGGCTGCGCACCCCGCTCGAGACGCGCGGCGAGAATCTGGCCACCCGGGCGGATTTCACCGTACGGGCGGGCGACCGCGTCCCGTTCACGCTGACCTGGCGGCCCTCGCACCTGCCACCGCCCGAGGTGACCGACCCGGTGCACCAGCTCGGCGTCACCGAAGGGTACTGGCGCGGCTGGGTGTCCGCCTGCACCTACGAGGGCGAGTGGCGCGATGCCGTCGTACGCTCGCTGTTGACCTTGAAGGCCCTGACCTATGCCCCGACCGGCGGCATCGTGGCGGCCGCGACCACCAGCCTGCCGGAAAAGCTCGGCGGCGTGCGCAACTGGGACTACCGGTTCTGCTGGCTGCGCGACGCCACCATCACGTTGCAGTCGCTGCTCTACTCGGGGTTCCAGAGCGAGGCGACCGCCTGGCGCAAGTGGCTGCTGCGGGCGATCGCCGGCAACCCCGCCGAACTGCAGATCATGTACGGCGTGGCCGGCGAGCGCCGCCTCGACGAGTACGTGGCCGACTGGCTGACCGGCTACGACGGCAACCCGGTGCGGATCGGCAACGCCGCCGCCGAGCAGTTCCAGCTCGACGTCTACGGCGAGGTGATGGACGCGCTGCACCAGGGCCGGCGCGCCGGGCTGAAGGCCGACGACCCGGCCTGGGGCCTGCAGGTCAAGCTGATGCAGTTCGTCGAGGACCACTGGATGGACCCGGACGAGGGGATCTGGGAGGTGCGCGGCGGCCCGCAGCAGTTCGTGCACTCCAAGCTGATGGCGTGGGTGGCCGCCGACCGGGCGGTCAAGGCGGTGCAGGAGTTCGATCTGGACGGCCCGCTGGAGCGGTGGAGCCGGCTGCGCGACGACATCCGCACCGACATCCTGGAGAAGGGCTACGACCCGGCCCGCAAGACGTTCACCCAGTTCTACGGCTCCGAGGAGCTCGACGCCGCGCTGCTGATGGTGCCGCTGGTCGGCTTCCTGCCGGCCGACGACGAGCGGGTGGCCGGCACCGTCGCCGCGATCGAGGAACACCTGCTGGTGGACGGCTTCGTCCAGCGCTACACCCAGCACCCGGGCACCGACGTGGACGGTCTGCCGCCCGGCGAGGGAGCGTTTCTGGCCTGCACGTTCTGGCTGGCCGACAACTACGCGCTGATGGGCCGGCACGACGAGGCCCGGGAGACGTTCGCCCGGCTGCTCGCGCTGCGCAACGACGTGGGCCTGCTCTCCGAGGAGTACGACACCGAGGCCGGGCGGCTGGTCGGCAACTTCCCGCAGGCGTTCAGCCACGTGCCGCTGATCGACACCGCCCGGACCCTGACCGCGGCCCTCGGGCCTACCGAGGCGCGGGTGCGGGAGGGGCTGCGGTGATGCCGCGGATCAGCGGCAGGCAGGCGAGCATCGCTCCCCCGGCGGCGAGCAGCCCGGTCCGGTAACCGTCGGCTCCGGCGCCGGCCGCCGCCGCGAGCGGGCCGAGGACGGCCAGGCCGGCGGCCGTGCCGAGTTCCTGCGCGGAGTTCAGCAGGCCGGAGGCCACCCCCTGCCGGTCGTCGGCCACCCCGGTGGTGCCGGCCACGAACGTGGGCGCGTAGGACAGGCCGCTGCCCACGGCGAGCAGCAGCAGCGGCGCGAGCGCGTCCCGCAGGTAGCTGCCGTCGGCGGGCATCCGCGCGAGCAGCAGCATCCCGGCCGCGAGCAGCAGGAAGCCGGCGGTCAGCAGCGGGCGGACGCCGTAGCGGCCGACCAGAGCGCCGGCACGCGGCGAGACCAGCAGGACGACCAGGGTGACCGGCGCGAAGGCCAGTCCGACCTGGACCGCCGGATAGCCCAGCACCTCCTGCAGGTACATGGTGGTGAAGAAGAGCGTGGCGGCCAGCGCCCCGGCGTTGACCGCGAGCAGGAGGTTGGCGCGCGCCACCGCGGCGGTCCGCAGCAGCCGGCGGTCGAGGATCGGGTCCGGGTGCCGCCGCTCGCCGAGGACGAACGCGGCCAGCAGCAGGACCGACGCCACCGCGAGCGCCGCCTGGGCGAAGCCGGCCAGCGCCAGGATCGCCGCGGCCAGGCCGGTGGCGAGCAGAACGGCGCCGCGCAGGTCCAGCGGCGCCCGGCGCGGCGCCCGGCTCTCGGTGAGGAAGCGGCACCCGGCGGCGATCGCCAGCACACCGACCGGCACGTTGATCAGGAAGATCCACCGCCAGCCGAGGGTGCTGGTGATCACCCCGCCGAGCAGCTGGCCGCCGATCGCGCCGGCCGACCCGACGGCGGCCCAGTAACCGAGCGCCCGGTTGCGGGCGGCGCCCTCGGCGAACGTGGTGGTGAGCAGCGCCAGCGCGGTCGGGGCCACCATGGCCGCGCCGGCGCCCTGCACCGCGCGCGCGGCGAGCAGCTGCCACTCCGACTGAGCGCAGCCGGTGGCGAGCGAGGCGAGGGTGAACAGCGCCAGGCCGGCGAGGAAGAGGCGGCGCCGGCCCAGCAGGTCGCCGGCCCGGCCGAAGACGACCAGCAGGCTGCCGAAGGTCAGCGTGTAGGCGATCGCGGTGAGAACCAGTCGCTCGTCGGGGATGCCCAGGTCGGCACGGATCGCGGGGATCGCCACGTTCACCACGACCACGTCGATGATCAGCATCGCCTGTGCGGCGCAGAGCAGGAGCAGCACGGCCCGGGACACCGGGCGGACTCGTACCTCAGTCATGCCGTGGACGTTACTTTATGAATGTTCATAAAGTAAAGGCGGTCTCTAGGATGGCGGCATGACGGGACGCCCACGTACGGTCAGCGACGACGCGGTCTTCCGGGCCGTGGCCGACACGGTCACCGAGGCCGGGCCGGCCGGCGTGACCCTGGCCGCGGTGGCCCGCCGGGCCGGGCTGACCGCGCCGGCCCTCACCCAGCGCTTCGGCTCCAAGCGGGGGCTGCTGATGGCCTTCGCCACCCGCGAGGCCGGCTCGGTCGCGGACCCCTTCGACGCCGTCCGGGCCACCGGCGCCGGGCCGCTCGAGACGCTGCGTGACGGGCTGATCGCCTTCACCGCGCCGATCGCCACCCGCGAGGGCATGGCCAACAACCTCGCGTTCCTCCAGCTCGACCTGACCGATGAGGAGCTGCACACCCACTCGGCCGCCCAGAGCCGGGCGCTGCGCGCCCAACTGTCCGCCCTCCTGACGGAGGCGGTGACGGCCGGCCAGCTCAAGAACGACGATCCGGCCGAGCTGGCCGACACGATCTACGCGGTGTACGCGGGAGCCCAGCTCACCTGGGCCATCGACGGCAGCGGTGAGCTGGGCCCGTGGCTCGCCGAGCGCATCGACCGGGTCCTGGCCCCGTACCGGTGACCCCGGTTCCATTGCGCAGGACCCGTCCCGCCGCAGGACAGGCCGCCACGGGCGCGCCCGTAGGCTTCCAGCGATCATGACCGAAGGCGGCGCCGACCCTTCCCGGCGGCGACCGGCCTAGGGAGAGGCGATACCCGAATGGACCTGCTCGAAGCAGCTCAGATCCTGGCCGCCGGCGTCGCCGCCGGCGCGATCAACACCCTGGTGGGCTCCGGCACCCTGATCACCTTCCCGGTGCTGCTGGCGTTCGGCTACCCGCCGGTGGTGGCGAACGCCTCGAACACCGTCGGCCTGGTGCCGGGATCGGTGGCCGGGGCCTGGGCGTACCGGGCCGAGCTCGCCACCCAGCGGCACCTGCTGGTGCGGCTGGGCACCACCGCCCTGCTCGGCGGGATCACCGGCGCCATGCTGCTGCTCGTGCTCCCGGACGAGGCGTTCCGCGCGGTCGTACCGGTGCTGATCTGCCTGGCCCTGATCCTGGTCGTGCTGCAGCCCTGGCTCTCCCGCAAGGTCCGGGAACGCCGCGAGGCGTCGACCGGGGCCGCCCGCTCCGGCCCGCTGCTCACCGCCGGCACCTCCCGGACCGGCCTGCTGCTCACCACCGGGATCTTCGGCACCAGCGTCTACGGCGGCTACTTCGGTGCGGCGCAGGGCGTCCTGCTGCTGGGTATCCTCGGCCTGCTCGTGCCGGCCACCCTGCAGCAGCTCAACGGCGTCAAGAACGTCTTCGCCGGGCTGGTCAACGCGGTGGCCGCGGTGATCTTCATCGTGGCCGGCACGGTCTCCTGGCCGCCGGTGGCGCTGATCGCCGCCGGCTCGATCGCCGGCAGCCTGGTCGCCGGCCGCTACGGCCGCCGGCTGCCCGACCCGGCCCTGCGCGCGGTGATCGTGATCGTCGGCCTCACCGCGGTGGTCCGCATGCTGGCCGCCTGAGTCAGTAGCGGAACGCCCCGACCAGGCCGCTCAGGTCGGCGGCGAGCTGGGACAGGTTCGCCGCCGCCTGCTGGGTGCTGCGGGCGCCGTCCGCGGTGGAGGCCGCCACCTGCGCCACGCCGGTGATCGTCCGGGCCACGTCACCGCTGTTGCCGGCCGCCTCGGTGACCGTCCGGCTCATCTCGGCGGTGGTCGCGGTCTGCTCCTCGACCGCGGAGGCGATCGTCGTGGTGTAGTCGCCGATCTGGTTGATCACGTGGGCGATCTCCCCGATCGCGGCCGCCGCCGAGTCGCTGGAGCTCTGGATCGCCGAGATCCGGGCGGTGATCTGCTCGGTGGCCTGTGCGGTCTGCTGGGCCAGATCCTTGACCTCGCCGGCCACCACCGCGAAGCCCTTGCCCATGTCACCGGCCCGGGCCGCCTCGATGGTGGCGTTCAGGGCGAGCAGGTTGGTCTGCTCGGCGATCGTGGTGATCAGCCGGACCACCTCGCCGATCTCGTTGCTGGCCGCCCCGAGTTCGGCGACCTGCCCGTTGGTGCGCTCGGCGATGGTGACCGCCTGCGCCGCGACCTGGGCGGCCTGGGTGGCGTTCGTGGAGATCTCCGCGATCGAGGCGCTCATCTGCTCGGCGCCCGCGGCGATCGCCTGGACCCCGGCGTTGACCTCCTCGCTCGCGGTGCTCGCCGAACCGGCCTTCTCGGACGCCTCGGTCGCGCCGGACCGCAGGCGGTGGCTCACGTCGGTGAGTTCCTGTGCCGCGCTGGTCAGGGTGCCGGTGGAGCCGGCGATCCCGCGGATGGTGACCGCCACCTTCTCGACGAACCGGTTGAACGCCTCGGCGAGCTGCCCGGCCTCGTCGTCGCGGTCCGCGGTGACCCGCTGGGTCAGGTCGCCGTCGCCGTCGGCGATCTCGGCCATCCGGTCGCGCAGCCGCTCGATCGGGCGCACGATCGTGCGGGCCAGGAAGAACGCGACGATCCCGGCGATCAGCACCGCCACCAGGGTGAGCACGATGCTCACCCAGCGGGTGGTGTGCGCCGCCTCCAGCACCGCGCCGGTCGGCACCGAGACCACCAGCGACCAGGTGTCGCTCTCCCCGATGGCCAGCGGGGCGGCGATCCGTACCGTCTCCTCGCCGTCGACCTCGGTGACCTCGCGGCTGCTCGTCTGGGACTTCGCGGCCCGCGCCGCCAGGCCGGCGGCGCCGGCCGGCGCGGCCTGACCGGCCTGGGCGGCGTCGCCGCCACCGACCAGCATCCCGCCGGTGCTGAGCAGCATCGCCGAACCGGTGCCGAACGGCCGCACCTCACCGACCAGGTCCTGCAGCGTGGCCAGCGACATGTCGATGCCGGCCACCCCGGCGACCCGGCCGTCGATCTCGATCGGCACCGAGATCGACGTGATCAGGGTCTCCGTGCCGCCGACGTCGTACAGGTACGGCTCGATCACCTTCTCCTTGCCGCTGTCCCGCGGCACCAGGTAGTAGTCGCCGGCGCCGGCCTCGGTGTAGTCGACCAGCGGCGACGAGCTGATCTGCGTGCCGTCGCGGAACCAGTACGGCACGAACCGGCCGGTGGCGTCGTGCCGGGCGTCGGCCGAGCGGTACCGCCGGTCCCGGTTGTCGAACGCGTTCGGCTCCCAGCCCGTCCACACCCCGAGCAGGTTCTCGTGCGCGGCCAGCACCGCCCGCATCTCGGCGTTGGCGGCTTCCCGGCCGGTGCCGGTCTGCGCGTTCGCCGCCAGCACCCGGGCCATGTCGCGGGCCGTGCCCAGACCGGCGAGGAGCACCTCCTCGATCTCGGTGGCGTGGTGCTCGGCCGTCTCCTCGGCGTAGGAGAAGCCGGTCTCCCGCGCGTCGGCCGCGTTGCGGCTGGTGATGTAGGCGACGACGGCCGCCATCGCGACGACCAGCATCACCACCATCGAGGCGATGACACGTACCTTGATCGTGATCCGGGAACGGCGCACAACACCCTGTTCGGCACATCACCGTTCCGGCTGAGCGGCTGCCGCTCGACCGCACCGGCTCTCAGCCGTGCGTAAATCGGGGCATGCCCCCGGACATTACGTGACGTGAGACCGAAACCGACGCCCCAGGATCAGCAGGAACGGCTGGTCGCGCTCTGGACCGGGCACGCGCCGCGCGTGCTGGCCTACGCGCTGCGCCACGTCGACCCGGACACCGCTCAGGACGTCGTCTCCGAGACGTTCCTGGTGGCCTGGCGGCGGCTGGCGAGCGTCCCGGACGACCCGCTGCCCTGGCTGCTGGTGGTGGCCCGCAACACCATCGCCAACCAGCGCCGGTCCGGGCGGCGGCAGGAACGGCTGGCCGCGGAGATGGAACGGCTGCGGGAGGTCGCCGGGCCGGCGGCCGCCGCCGACGTGCTCGCCACCGAGCGGGCGGCGGTGCTCGACCGGCTGGCCGCGATGACGCCCCGCGAACGGGAGGCCCTGCTGCTGATCGCCTGGGACGGGCTGGAGCCGGCCCAGGCGGCGCGGGTGGCCGGTTGCTCGCTGCCGGCGTTCCACCTGCGCCTGTACCGGGCCCGGCAGCGGCTGCGGGCCGGCGCCACGGTCGTCACCCCACGTACCGGCGAACCACTGACCTCCCCGGGGAGCGGAGCATGAAGACCGACGATCCGATCGACGTCCTGCGCAGGATCAAGCCCGTCGCCGCGGTGGACCCGGCGGCCCTCGACCGGCTGCTGGCACAGGGACCGCCCGAGCCGGCCCGGGCGCCGCGCCGGCGGCG
>NZ_JBEZZB010000180.1:0-19570 GCF_040638955.1 Actinoplanes sp. NPDC024001 | reverse complement strand
CGCTTTCGGCTCCTGCTGGGCAGGCTCCGGCTGCGTGGTGGTGGCGGCTTTCGCCAGGGCCGGCGCCGGGATCGGCAGCAACGCGTACGGTCTCGGGGCGCGCGCCACCACGGGCAGCGGCGGGATGGTGCTGGCGAACCCGCACTTCCCGTGGCAGGGCGCCGAACGCTTCTACCGGATGCACCTCAAGGTGCCCGGACGTTACGACGTCGAGGGGGCGGCGCTGATCGGCGACCCGATCGTCGAGATCGGGCACAACCGGACGCTCGCCTGGAGCCACACCGTCTCCACCGCGCGCCGCTTCGTGTGGCACCGCCTGAGTCTCGTGCCGGGCGACCCCACCTCCTACTACCTCGACGGCCGGCCCCAGCGGATGCGCGCCCGCACGGTCACCGTGCAGGTGCCGGACCCGGCCGGCGGCACCGTCGCGGTCAGCCGGACCCTGTACGACACCCGGTTCGGCCCGGTCGTCGTGGTGCCGGGCACCTTCGACTGGACGCCGACGACCGCGTACGCCGTCACCGACGTCAACGCGACGAACAACCGCGCCTTCGACGGATGGCTGCGGATGGGCCAGGCCAGGGACGTCCGCCAGCTCAAGGCGGTCCTCGACCGGTACCAGTTCCTGCCGTGGGTCAACGTGATCGCGGCCGACGCGCGCGGTGAGGCCCTGTACGCCGACCATTCGGTCGTCCCCCGGGTGACCCACGCGCTCGCGGCCGCGTGCATCCCCGCGGCGTTCCAGCCGCTCTACGCCACCAGCGGCCAGGCCGTCCTGGACGGCTCGCGGTCGGAGTGCGCGCTGGGCGCCGACCCGGACGCCGCGGTGCCGGGCATTCTCGGCCCGGCCAACCTGCCGGTGCGTTTCCGCCACGACTACGTGACCAACTCCAACGACAGCCACTGGCTGGCCAGCCCGGCCGCGCCGCTGGAGGGCTTCCCGCGCATCCTCGGCGCCGAACGCACCGAGCGCAGCCTGCGTACCCGGCTGGGGTTGGACCAGATCGAGCAGCGCCTGGCCGGCACGGACGATCTTCCCGGCCGCGGATTCACCACCGGCCGGCTGTGGCACACCATGTTCGGCAACCGGGTGCACGGCGCCGAGCTGGTGCGCGACGACCTGGTCGCCCTCTGCCGGGCGCAACCCACCGCGACCGCCTCGAACGGCGCGACCGTCGACCTCGGCGCGGCCTGCGCGGCGCTCGCCCGCTGGGACCTGCGGGTCGACCTCGACAGCCGCGGCGCGCACGTGTTCACCGAGTTCGCGCTCGCCGGTGGCATCCGGTTCGCCGACACCTTCGACGTCGCCGATCCGGTGCACACCCCGCGCCGGCTCAACACCGCGGATCCGCGGGTCCGCACCGCGCTCGCGGACGCCGTGCAGCGGCTGGCCGGTATCCGGCCCGACGCGAAGTGGGGCGACATCCACACCGACAGCCGGGGCGAGCGCCGGATCCCGATCCACGGCGGCCGCGGCGAGGCCGGCGTCTTCAACGTGATCACCAACCCGCTCGTGCCGGGCGTGGGCTACCCGAAAGTGGTGCACGGGACGTCGTACGTGATGGCCGTCGAGCTCGGCCCGCACGGTCCGTCGGGCCGGCAGATCCTGACCTACTCGCAGTCGACCGACCCGACCTCACCCTGGTACGCCGACCAGACCCGTCTCTACTCACGGAAGGGCTGGGACACCGTCAAGTACACGGAGGCCCAGATCGCGGCGGATCCGAACCTGCGCACGTACCGGGTGGGTCAGCAGCGACGCTGAGCCGGCGGCCCGCGAGTATCGTGAGGCCTATCAGTTGGCTCATGCCGCCCCGGCCCCCGGCGTGTGCGCCGGGAAGGGGAAGGCTGTGCTGGTGTCAGCACACGGCTCGAATCGGCGAACCTCCCCCACCGCGCCGTCATGACCTCGGCGAACGGCGGCGAGAAAGAGCGCAGGGCACATGTCCGGCGTCTCATCGACCGGCAGCCGGCCGGCCTCGTCCTGCTGCAGCGGATCTGTCTCGCCGCGGTCGAAGCACTGTCGGCCAGCGGATCCGGCATCAGCGTGATGACCGCCGACGGGACCCGTGGGGCGTGCGCGACGTCGGACCCGGTGGCGGAGCGTGTCGAAGAGCTGCAGTTCGTTCTCGGTGAGGGCCCCTGCATCGATGCCTTCGCCGCCCGCCGGCCGGTGCTCGCAGCGGATCTGTCCGACAGCGGCTACCACCGGTGGCCGGTGTACGCTCCCGCTGCCCAGCAGGACGGCATCCGCGCCGTCTTCGCGTTCCCGCTGCAGGTCGGCGCCGCGCGGCTCGGCGTCATGGACGTCTTCCGCGATCGGGTGGGCCCGTTGAGCGGTGCGGAACTGCGGACCGCCCTCACCGTCGCGGAACTCACCGTGGAGGCGCTGCTCGACTTGCAGCAGAACGAGGTTCCGCGTGACGGTGACATCACGGTCCTGGACGTCGGGCGCCGCGCCGAGCTGTTCCAGGCGCAAGGGATGGTCATGATGCAGCTCGGGGTATCCCTCGGCGAGGCTCTCGCACGGATGCGGGCTCACGCCTATGCCGAGAACCGTCGTCTGGAAGACATCGCCCGCGATGTTCTCGAGCGTCGGCTGCGATGGGACGGTAACAACGAATGAGCGGCTGTTGGGTACAGGATCCCCGGGAGGCAGGCCATGAGCAGCGTTTCGGCTGAGCGGCTCGCGACGGTCTTCGTGGAGGCCGCCGACACACTGGTCGACGAGTTCGACCTGCTGGACTTCCTGCACATGCTCACCGACCGGGCCCGGAGCCTGGTCGGCGCGGCCGCCGCCGGGTTGATGCTGGCCGACGAACGAGGGCGGCTGGAGTTCATGGCGGGTTCCGACGAGAACGTCCGCCTGGTCGAGCTGTTCCAGCTGCAGAACGACCAGGGCCCCTGCCTGGAGGCGTTCCGGACCGGGCAGGCGGTGATCAACGTCGACCTCGCGTCGGCGACCGTGCGCTGGCCCCGCTTCGCACCCCGGGCGGCGCAGGCGGGCTTCCGATCCGTGCACGCGTTCCCGCTGCGGCTGCGTAGTCAGGTGATCGGTGCCCTGAACATCTTCGGCAGCTCCACCGGCGGAGATTTCGACCCCGCCGATGTTCCGATCATGCAGGCGCTCGCCGACGTGGCGACCATCGGCCTGATGCAGGAACGCGCGATCCGCCGCAGTGAGGCGCTGACCGAGCAACTGCAGGGAGCCCTGAACAGCCGGATCATCATCGAGCAGGCCAAGGGCGCCCTCGCCCAGGTGCACGGGGTCAGCGTCGATGAGGCTTTCCGCCTGATCCGCGCCTACGCCCGGAACAACAACCGGCGGCTGACCGAGGTGGCGGAGCTGATCGTCACCGATATGTCCGCGCTGCCCGACCTGATGCAGCCCTGACCGTCATTCCCACAGCGGGTCGCCGACCGGGCGGCGGAACAGGGCGGCGAACTCCAGCTCGGCGTAGCCGGGCCCGAGCCGTTCGCCCTGCGCCGGCGGATCGATGCCGGCGTCCGCGACCCGCCGCCGGGCAATGCCCGTGATCCATGCGGTGACGTCGAGATCCGCCTCGAGGTGGCAGCCCGCCAGCCACCACACCTCGAGGTAACTGGCCGCGAGAATCTCGTTGCGGCCGTGTCCGGGCGGGATCTCGGCCAGCACGGCACGGACCGCCGCCGAGGTCCGGTCGACAAGGGCGAGGAAGGCGGGCACGCTGCCGCGCGAGACAGCGTCGAGCAACACCACCTCGCTCGAGCCGTCGCCGATGACGGTAACAGGTGACGGTTGAAACGGGCCGCGGGCAGACGCTCTCATCAGTGCTCCAGTGCAACGCCGAACGGGGTTGCCGCCGAGGTCTGGAGCGACACGCGAGTCCTCGCGAACGCTGACGCTACGGCATCACCGTGGCCGAGAGCAGTGTTCTCCTCCGTTAGGGGAAGGCGGCCGGCGTCAACGTCGCCGGTCTGCGCGCAGCGGGGCGCCCACCTCGTGCAGGTGACGCAACGCCTGCCGGTACGACTCGACCAGCGTCGTCTCCTCGTATCGGATGCCCACCTGAGCGCAGTACGCCTGGACGATCGGCCGGGCCCTGCGCAGGTTCGGGGCGGGCATCGCGGGGAACAGGTGATGCTCGATCTGATGGTTCAGCCCGCCCAGCGCCATGTCGATCAGCCGGCCGCCGGTGACGTTGCGCGACGTCAGCACCTGCTTGCGCAGGTAGTCCTCGTCGCCGGTCGGATGCGGCATCCCCTTGTGGTTCGGCGCGAAGGTCATCCCGAGATACACCCCGAACACCGCCTGATGCACGACGAAGAACGCGAGCGCCTGCAGCGGGGACAGCACCACGAGCAGGACGCTCAGGTAGGCCACCACGTGCAGCGCCATCAAGGCGGCTTCCCGCCCGCGATGCCTCATGCCGGGGCGCCGGAGCGCCTTGATGCTGGAGATCCGCAGATCGATGCTGAGCAGCGTCAGCAGGGGGAAGAACAACCCCGCCTGGTGGCGACTGACGAAGCCCTTCAGCCCACGCCGGCCCAGCGCCGACTCGGTGGCCCAGATCAGCAACTCCGGCTGCACGTCCGGATCGAGATCATCATGGTTGGGGTTGTTGTGATGCCGGGTGTGCTTGTCCACCCACCACCCGTAACTCATCCCGATCCCGACGTTGCCCATCAGCCGGCCCACCAGTTCGCTGGTTCCGCGCGTCCGGAAGACCTGTCGGTGGGCGACGTCGTGCGCGAGCAGCGCCACCTGCGCGAACGTGACACCCATGAGCCCGGCGACGGCCGGCTGCCACCACGACGAGCCGACCAGGAAGACGGTTGCCCACGCTGCCGCGAACATCACGCCCACGACAGTCATCCGTACGGCGTAGTAGGCCGGCCGCCGCTCGAGCAGGCCCGCGTCGGTGATGCGCCGGTTCAGTGCGGCGAAGTCACTGCCGGCGGTCCTCGGCCGCTCCGTCGCGGACGTCATGGGCAGCGTGGTGCGGGCGTGCCGGCAACAGGACTGGGGACGCTCATCGCGCGACTCCCTCGCAACGGGCTCCCCGGGCACGGAACCACCGTGTGGGAGAGCGGAAGCTGATGACGAAGGCTGCGGGAGTCTGGACAGCCGGTGCACGGGAAATACCCAGGCCGCACACCCGGCAAACGGTGTCAGGGGGCGTACGGTGGAGTGACACCCCGGCTTCTCGACGTCTCCCGACGAGCGCACCGCGCCCGCCTCTTGATGGCGCGGACGTCGCCGACAGGAAGGCCGACCGATGAACCGGACCGCCGACGCCGCACGACTGCGGCTGAACTCCCAACCCTCCGGGACCACCATCCTCGACGGGGCCTGGTGGCCCCACTCCACCGACGTGACCACCGAGATCCCGGCCCTGGTGACAGCCCTGTCCGATCGCCGCGGTGAGATCACGCACGTGCTGCTGAATCCCGCCGAATGGGACCTGCCGCATCCCCCGCGGGCCGCCGCGGGCCGTTCGGCGACACGGCTCGGCTGGTACGTCTCCCAGCCGGCCGGGCTGATCACCGTGCTGAGCGATTACGGACGCGACCGCTTCGACCTGCTGGTCATCCCGCCGGACGCGAGCCGGGGATCGGCCGACACCGCCCTGACCGCCGCGGCCGACGCCGACGACAAACGCCACGCGCCCGAGCTGCTCGCCGATATCGAACGCGTCACCTGACCGGCCCCGCCGCTATCCGTCCGAGTCGCCGGTCACGGTCGCCCAGACCACCTTGCCCCCCAGCGCCGGCATCGCTCCCCACCCGACGGCGGCGGCGTGAACCAGGCCCAGGCCACGTCCGCGCTCGGCGAGCGAGGTCGGTGAGCTGTCAGGCACCGACCCGCTCAGGCGCGGATAGCGGATGTCGAGGTCCCGGACGGCCAGATGCAGATCGCGGCCGCGCCGGAACACGGTGGCCACGAATTCGGTGCCGGCGTGTTCGACCGCGTTGCTGGCCAGCTCGGACATGATCAGTGCGGCATCGTGTCGCAGATCGGGCAGTTCCCAGGCCTGACACACCTGCGCGACCAGCTCACGAGCCGTCCGCACGGAGGCCGGATGCGGCGCCAGGCGAATCTGCCGCCAGTGTCTGCGCCACAGCCTGCCGACGATCGCGATGCGGGCTTCCGCCATCGTGGCGAACAGTAGGGTCGGGTCCATCTCGTGATGGCGCAACCGGTAGTCCAGCATCGTCGCCGAGGGCGCACACAGCGCCAGGTGTACCGGTGCCGATCTGGTCCGCGCCGTCCGCTGTGCCGCCAACCAGTACCGCAGGCTGACCCCGTGCAGATCGCCGACCTCGTGCAGATCGATGATGAGCGCCTCGGACGGCCCGGCCAGGCACAGCCGCAAGCCGGCGGTGACCTGATCGCCGAGCTGTCGTGACCACTGGCCGTACACCTTCATCTCGACCACGGTGCTGCTCGCATCAGCGACGACCCCCACCGACACCCCGCGACCGTCGGTCCCCGTCGTCATGAGATACGGCGGCTGAAGCGGCCGTATCCGTTCGCGCCGTTCCACGTCCTCACCGCCCGCCGAAGCCGCGCGCGTTGTTCTGATGCGTCGGCACATCAGCGGATCGGCAGGTCAGTCCCGCAGACTTCGAACTACGGTGCGTCACGACAGTCACGACTACTCCAGGGGCACCCGGCTGGAACGGTGCGCTACCGAGGTCTGGAGCAGCGAGCGACGATGAGGCCACACCGCCGCGAGGCCAACGCTATACCGCCCGGACGCAGAGCGCGGTGCCGTCCCCCGTTCGGCACTCCGGCTCGGCCTGCCCGGCCTACGGTTGACGCGCCTACGTGCTGGCGGGAGCGGTTCTCGCGGACCTCGCGCTCGGCGATCATGTGCTGACCGAACCCGGCCGTGGCGGGGCGACTGTCGTCAACAGCGTCGTCGTCGCGACCGCCGTCATCCCGCAGCAGTGACGCCGAGCAGCGCCTCGGCCTTCGCCTTGAGCAGCGGCACCGAGGCCGCGTCCGAGGTGTCCAGCAGAGTCCGGAGAAGCGCGGCGGCGCCCGGCGAGTCACCGCCGGCCAGCAGCGCTTCGGCCAGGCGCAGATTCGCGATGAACACCCCGCGCGGGTCACCGGCCTCGACCATGCGCCGCAGGGCCTCGCGCGCGTCGGTGATGGCGGCGGGTACGTCGCCGCGCTCGCGTTCCAGCCGGCTGTGGTGCACGAGCAGCCAGCCGACCCCGTGGGCGTTTGTCGACCGCGTCGGTCACCGCACGCGCCTGCGCGTACGTCGAGTCGGCGAGTTTCAGCTCGCCGAGTGAGATCGCGCAGTCCAGTTTGCGGACCAGCAGGGCGCGGTGACTGTCGGTGTTCCAGAGCGTCTCCGCGTGCGCCAGCGCCCGGTCCAGCAGAGGCACGGCCTCGGCCGGGCGGTCCTGCAGGACCAGCGTGTCGGCGTGGGTACGCAGCGCCAGCACGATGTCGTTCGGGTCGCCGGTGGCGTCCGCGATCTCGGTGGCCTCCCGCGCGTGCGCGAGCGCCGGCCGCCCCTGGAACATCCGGGCGAACGCCAGACCGGTGAGGCTGTGCACCAGCTCGTGCCGCAGGTCGAGGCGGCGGAACACGGCCGACGCCTCCTCGAACTCCGCGGCGGCCTCGTCGAGGCTGAGGGACAGCAGCACATCCGCCCGGCTGCTTGCCTGCCGGCTGGCGACCCGCTCGTCCCCGGCCGCGCGGGCGGCGTCGCGGACGGTCGCGCGGACCCGGACGATCTGCTCGTACCCGCCGCGGATCGACAGCGGCGGAATGATCATGTCCGCCAGCAGCGCCGCCCTGGCGTAGTCGCCCAGCCGGCACGCCTGCGTGACCGCGTACACAGCTGGCCGCGCTCGGCCTGCAGCCAGGCGCCCGGGTCGGCGGTCAGGCCGGCGACGTCGACCGGCCCGGCGGTGATGCCCTCCGGCAGCGGGTCGGGCGGCAGCCCATCTTTGCGGAGCACCCGCGGATGCACGCTGTGCGCCAGGACGACGTACGTGTCCAGCAGCCGGCGATGCGCGGCCCGGACCGCCGCCTCGTCCTCGCCGCCGGCCAGCTCACGGGCGAAGAGCGCGACCAGGTCGTGCGGCCGGTACCGCAACTGGCCGGTCGGGTCGAGGCCGGCCGGCTCCAGCAGCCCGGCGGCCATGAGCTGCTCGACGGCACGCTCGCCGTCACCGCCGTCGAGGACCGCGCCGAGCGTCCATGCGGCGAACGACTCGCCGGAGAGCAGACCCATCCGGCGCAGCGCCAGCTGGACGGGCCCGGCCAGCCCGCGATAGCCGACCGCCAGCTCCGAGCGGACCGCCAGCTCCCCCACGGCCAGTTCGTCGAGGCGCCGGTGCTCGTCCTGCAGCCGGTCGGCCAGCACCCTCAGCCGCAGGGTGGGCCGGGGCTGGAGTTTCGCGCCGATGATGCGCACCGCCAGCGGGAGGCGGCCGCACAGGTCCACGAGTTCCTCCGCGGCCGGCCGCTCGCCGGCGACGCGGTGCGGATCGAGGATCTGAGCGAGCAGCGAGATCCCCTCCGCGACGGAGAACGGCTGCAGGCGGTGGCGACCGGCGGCCGGGATCTCGTCCAGTGACCGCCTGCTGGTGATCAGTACGGCGGAACCCGCCGTACCGGGCAGCAGCGGCGCCACCTGCCCGGCGCCGGCGGCGTCGTCCAGCACGATCAGGATCCGGCGGTCGGCCACCCGCGCCCGGAACGTCGCCGCCCGCGCCTGCACCGAGTGCGGCTGGGCGTCCGGGCGCAACCCGAGCGCGTACAGCAGCTCACTGAGAACCTCCGCGACGTCCCTGGGCGCCGGGCCACCGCCGCCCAGGTTGACGTAGAGCTGGCCGTCCGGGAACCGGTCCCGGACGCGGTGCGCGACGTGCACGGCGAGCGCGGACTTGCCCACACCGGCCACCCCGCTCACCACCACGATGGGTACGGTCGCCGGCGCACCGCCGCTGGTCAGCAGGCCGGCGATCCCGGCCACCTGCTCGACGCGGCCGACGAAGTCGCCGATCGCCGGCGGCAGCTGGCACAGCGCCGTGGAACCCGGTGCCGCGCCGCCGTCCACCGTCTCCCCGAGCAGGATCGCCTGGTGCACGGCCCGCAGCTCGGGTCCGGGATCCACACCCAGCTCGGTACGCAGCAGCGCCGCGACGTCGCGGTAGACCTTCAGCGCCTCCGCCTGCCGTCCCGACCGGTAGAGCGCACGCATCAGGTGGGTGCGCAGCCCCTCCTGGAACGGGTACGCCGCGGCGAGTGCCCGCAGCTCCTCGACCACCGCCTGGTCGTGCCCGAGCTCCAGCTCCAGGTCGAACCGGCGCACGGCCGCCTCGAGGTACCGCTCCTGCACCTGCGGCACCTCCTCGCGGTGCAGTGCCGCCGAGTCGACGTCGACCAGGATCGGACCGCGCCACAGCGCGGTCGCCGCCCGCAGCGCCTCGAGCGCGGCGGCCCGGTCGTCGCGGTCCAGCGCTGTCCGCGCGGCCCGCAGGCGCTCGTCGAACTCCTGCAGGTCGCAGGAGCGCGCCGGCAGGTCGATGAGGTACCCGCCGGTGCGCATGTGGATGGCGGCGTCGGCGCCCAGCAGCCGGCGCAGCCGCGCGACATAGGTCTGCAGGGCCGCTCGCGCCTCCGCCGGCGGCTCGTGCTCCCACAACCGGTCGACCAGGACGCTGACCGGCACGACCCGGCCGGCGCGCAGCAGCAGCGACGCGAGGATGATCCGCAGCTTCGCCGCTGAGATGACGACGGGCGCGCCGTTGCGCTGTACTTCCAGGTTTCCCAGAACGCGGAAATGGATGACCGCCGCCACTGGCTCCCCTTGTGCGGTAGATGCAGCGATACAAAGTACCTGCCGGGCGCCACCGGCGGTCTCAGCGGCGCAGGGTGAACCGGAAGGCGCAGCCGTCGCCGGCCGGCCCGGGTGAGGCGAGGGTGAGCTCACCGCCGTGCGCCAGCGCCACCTGGTTGGCGATCGGCAGGCCCAGCCCGGTGCCGGCGACGTCGGTCCGGCTGCGCCAGAAACGCCGGAAGACGCCCTCCTGCTCGCCGGGTGGGATGCCGGCGCCGTGGTCGGTCACCACCACGGCGACCTCGTGCTCCCCCACCTCGACGCTGATCTGCACCGCGGTGCCGGCCGGCGCGTACCGCACGGCGTTGTCGACCAGGTTCGTCACCGCCCGCCGCACGGTCGGTTCGTCGAAGGCGCACTCGGCCGTCTCCGGGCCGGTGACGGCCAGGTCGATCCGGCGGGACGCGGCGAGCACCCCGACGTCGCCGGCCACCGCACGGACCACGGCCATCAGGTCGGCCGGGCGCCGCGCGATCGTGCGTGCCCGGCCCCGGGCGTCCACCAGCAGTTCGTCGATGGTCGCCTGGAGACGGGCGGCCGCCGTCGCGGTGTTGCGCAGTCCGCGCCGGTACACCTCCAGCGACGGGTTCGGATGGGCGAGCAGGACCTCGGCGTTGGCCATCAGCACGGCCAGCGGCGTACGCAGCTCGTGACTGGTCTCCTCGATCAGCCGGCGCTGGGTCTCGGCCGCCTGCTCCAGGCGGCCGAGCATCGCGTCGATGCTCGACGCGAGCCGCACGACCTCGCTCGGGCCGCGGTCGAGCCCGACGCGCCGGGTCAGATCGGCCGCCTCGATCCGCTCGGCGACGGCCCGGACCCGGTCGATGTCGCGCACCGCCCGCCCGGCCAGGCCCCAGGCGAGCGCGGCGGCCACCGGCGCGAGCGCGAGCACCGTCACGAGCACCCAGCCGGACCGGTGCCCGGAGGTGCTGGTGACCAGCTCGCCACCGCCGGACGACTCGGCCTCGACGTCGCTCACCAGGACCACACCGAACAGCAGCAGTACGGGCACGTAGATGGCCAGGAAACCCAGCACCGCGAACCGCGTGCGCAGCGACCGCCAGACCGGGAGCCTCACGGCGCCAGCAACCGGTAGCCGGCGTTGGTGACCGTGACGATCAGCGCCGGCTCGCCGAGCTTGCGCCGCAGCCGGCTGAGGATCACCCGCACCGACGAGGTGAACGGGTTGGCGTGGGCGTCCCAGACGTGTTCGAGCAGCGTCTCGGCCGGCAGGACCTCGCCCGGGTGGTGCATGAAGTAGCGCAGCAGCGAGTACTCCCGCGCGGTGAGGTCGAGCAGCGTCGTCGCCCGCCAGGCCCGGTGGGTGGCGAGATCCAGCGTCAGCTCACCCACCCGCAGGGTCGATCCGGCGCTGTCCTCGCGGCGGCTCAGCGCCCGCAGCCGCGCCAGCAGCTCGGCGAAGTGGAACGGCTTGACCAGGTAGTCGTCCGCGCCGGCGTCGAGCCCGGCGACGCGGTCGGCCACCGCGTCGCGGGCGGTCAGCACCAGGTGGCGCCGGGGCCTGCGCAGGGACGGATCGGCGGCGGCACGCCGCACCAGAGCAAGGCCGTCACCGTCCGGCAGGCCCAGATCGAGGCACACCACGTCGTACGTCGTGGTGGCGAGCAGTTCCTCGGCGGCCGCACAGGTTCCGGCGACGTCCACCGCGTACGCCTCGTTGCGCAGGCCCAGCGCGACCACCTCGGCCAGGTCGGGGTCGTCCTCGACGAGCAGCACTCGCACCGTGTGCTCCCTTCCGTGTTCAGCGCCGCCGGGCGGTGGCCGTTCCGGCCGGCCCGGAGACGGTCAGCTTGCCGCCGGTGAAGTCGAGAGTCACGTCCGGGCCGGTTCCGGCCGGATCGTCGGGGCGGTATCCGCCGGCCCCGCTCGGCACCAGCGTCAGCGCCGGCGGCTCGGTCGGCAGTTCCGCCCCCTCGATGGTGCTGTGCTCGCCGACCGCGTACCAGCCGAGCCGCGGACCGTCGCGAGTGGTCACCGTGACATAGGTGCGCATCTCGCCGTCGGCGACGACCGTGCCGCCGGCGGCGACCGCGGTGATCGGTCCGTGTTCGGCTTCCACGGCTTCGCGCTCCTCGCGGCCCTCCCGGGTCCGGCCGGCGAGCACGGCGAGCACGCGTTTCTCGTGCGCCCGCAGGTCGCCGGTGGAGAAGCGGCCGCGTGGCGGGAACAGCGCCGCCACCGCGTCCGCGCCGAGGGCCGCGATCCTGGGCCGGTCGCCGGCGACGGTCACCTCGAACGATCCCCCGGTCTCCAGCCGATATTTCCCGGCGGCTGCGGCCGGGTCGCCGCCGGCGGCCGGCGTGGTCGGCGTCGGCAGCGGGTTGCCGGCCACCAGGGCCGGCACCGTCGCGGCCAGCAGTTCCTCGGCGGTGAGCGCCGGCCGGTCGGAGGACAGGACGATCACCTGCTCCCGCTCGGGGATCCACACGACCGCCGTGTTGTGGCCGGTGTCGCCACCTCCGCCGGCGATGGCCACGATCGGCTTGCCGTACACCGAGGCGTCGAAGGCCACCCAGCCGCCCAGCGTGTGCGACCGGCCCTCCCCCACCGGGTGCCCCGGCTCGCCGGCGAGCCGGGTCGGCTCCGGGGCGAGCAGCGCGCCGCGGAACAGCGCGTGGGTCCAGGTGGCGAGCTCCCTGACGGTCATCGTCAGCGAGCCGTTGCCCTCCGTCGCCCAGTACGTGCCGGGCGGGCCGAAGTAGCCGGACGGCCGGCCCCGGGCCGGCGTGAGGACGTGCGCGAGGGTGTAGTCGCGGTACGACATACCCGACACCGTGTCGACCACGACCGCCAGCAGCGTGTACCCGGCGTTGGAGTACGCGTCGTCCGTGCCGGGCGGGAACGCCAGCGGGAGCCGGTTGATCGCGGCGATCGCGCCGGCCCGGTCGAGAGGCCGGTCATCGGGGCCGACCGACCCGCCGATCCCACTGGTGTGCAGCAGCACCTGGCGTACCGTCGCCTCGGCCACCGGCCCGGTGATCGCCGGCACCAGCCTGCCGACCCGGTCGTCGAGCGACAGCTTCCCGCTCTCGGCGAGCTGGAGGATCGCGGTGGCGGTGACCGCCTTGCTGACCGACCCGATGCTGTGGACCGTGTCGGCGGTGTTGCGGGCGCCGGTGGCGTCGTCGGCCGTGCCGTAGCCGGCGAGGCAGTCGAAGCGGCCACCGGTCGACACGGCGACCGCGCCGCTGAACCCGGCCCGGGCCCACGCGCCGAACGCCGCAGCCAGCTTCTCGTCACACGGCGGCTTCTCGCCGGCGGTGCAGGCCGCCGTCCCGGCCAGCATCGCGGCGATCACCAGGGCCGCCGTCCTTCCTCTTCTCCTGCCGCTTCTCATGCCGCTTGTCATTCCGCGAGGCTAGGAACGAGGCTGCGAACGGGATGTGAACGAGAAGGCGTGAGCGCGACGTCAGCGGCGCGCAAGCGGCCGCACCTATGTTCGGCGTCGGTGTTGCCCGCCCGGCAGAGAGGCGACCGCTGTGCCCGATCCCGCCATCACCCCGTTCCGCATCGCGATACCGCAAGTGGACGTCGACGACCTGGCCGGCCGGCTGGCCCGCACCCGCTGGGCCGAGGAGCTGCCCGAGAAGGAGGTCATCGCCGGCGGCGCCGGCGCACCCGTCCCACCGGGATGGGAGTACGGGGTCCCGGGCGCCTACGTCCGCGACCTTGTCGAACGCTGGCGCACCTCGTTCGACTGGCGAGCCCGCGAGGCCGAGCTGAACCGGTTCCCCCAGTTCACCACCGAGATCGACGGGCAGCGCATCCACTTCGTGCACGTGCGCTCCGCCCGCCCGGACGCCGTCCCGCTCATCCTCACGCACGGGTGGCCCAACAGCTTCGTGGAATACCTGGGACTCGTGGGCCCGCTGACCGAGGACTTCCACCTGGTCATCCCGTCGCTGCCGGGATTCACCTTCTCCGGGCCCACCCGCGAGCACGGCTGGAGCGCGTGGCGGACCGCCGCCGCGTGGGCGGAGCTGATGCGCCGGCTGGGCTACGACCGCTACGGCGCACTCGGCAACGACGCCGGGGCGATCGTCTCGCCGCTGCTGGGTGAGCTGGACCGCGAGCACGTCATCGGCGTGCACGTCACGCAGATCTTCTCCTTCCCGCGCGGCGACGCCGGCGAGTTCGACGGGCTCACCGGCGAGGAGTTCGGCGCGCTCAAGTTCGGCCAGGCGTTCGCCGAGCACGCCATCCACGACCGGTCCCAGCAGGCGCAACCGCAGACCCTGGCGCACGCGCTGGCCGACTCACCGGCGGGGCAGCTGGCCTGGACCGGTCAGCTGTTCGGCACCGCGCTCAGCCCCGACGACATCCTGACCAACGCGTCGCTGTACTGGTTCACCAACACGGCCGCCTCGGCCGCCCGCTTCTACTACGAGAACCGCCGGGCCGCGCAGGCCGCCGACCCGGCCGGACCCACTACTGTGCCGATCGGGCTCGCCGCCTTCGCCTCCGACTTCCGCGCCGTGCGCCGATTCGCCGAGCGCGACCACCACAACATCGTCGCCTGGAACACCTACGACCGCGGCGGGCACTGGGCCACGCACGACGCTCCCGACCTGCTCGCCGACGACATCCGCCGGTTCTTCGCGGCGCTCGCCTGAAAGGAAACACCCGTGACCTTCTCCGTACTCACCACCGCCCTCGAGGCGCTGCGCCAGGTCACCACGGTGGCCGCCGGCACCGACCGGCTCGACGCGCCGACCCCGTGTTCGGAGTGGACCGTGGCGCAGGTGCTCTACCACGCCGCGGGCGACCAGCACGCCTGGGCGTCCACGGTCGGATCCGCCGCCCTGCCGTCCTACAACCCCTTCGATCCGCCGCACCGGCTTGACGCCGGCGTGCAGGACACGATCGCCAAGGCGATCGAGGCGGCCGCCGGCGCCTGGGCCGGCGTCGACCCGGCAGCGTCATCGGTACGCACACCGCTGCCACCCGTGCCGGAGATGACGCCCGCGCTGGCGGCCGCCGCCTGCGCCCTGGACGCCGCCGTCCACGCCTGGGACGTCGCGGTGGCCACCGGCCAGCCGACACCGCTGACCGCCGCCCTGGCCGAGCAGCTGCTGCCGGCCGCCCGGGCGACGGCCGAACCGTTGCGCGGCTTCGCTTACGCCCCCGCCCTGCCCGAGGAGGCCGGCGACGACCCGGCGGCCACCCTGCTGCGTTACCTCGGGCGCGATCCGCACTGGACACCGGACGGCAACTGACCGGCAGCGCCGGGCCTCGTCCCGAACGGCCGGCCGCGCTCGCGTTCATCGCCGGCGCGCCCGGCCGGCCTCCCTCCCTCCCCCCTCCGAACCGATTGCAATATGCCACCGGTTAGCTTACGGTGACGGTATCCGCAGCCGAATGGAGGAGGTCACGATGCGCGACTTCACACCGCCCCTTGCGGACGGGAAGGTGCTCTGGCACTTCAGCATGTCCCTCGACGGATTCATCGCCGGGCCGGGCCACTCGATGGACTGGCTGGAGGGGCTGTCCGACCAGCCGGGGCTCATCGAGCCGTATGTGGAGACCCTCGGCGCCGTGATCGCCGGCCGCGACGGCTTCGACGCCTTCGGCCACGGAAAACCCTACGGCGACTGGGACGGGCCGGTCTTCGTGCTCACCCACCACCCCGAGGACGCCGCTCCCGCGCCCGGCTTCACATTCCTGAACTGCGACGCCGCCGAGGCGGTGCGGATCGCGCGCAAGGCCGCCGCCGGCAAGAACATCGAGGTGCACTCGGCCTCGATCGGCCGGCAGCTGCTCGAGTTGGGCCTCATCGACGAGATCGACCTGCACATCGCGCCGGTGCTGCTCGGCGACGGGATCCGGCTTTACGACAAGCCCGGCGGCAGGCCGATCCGGCTGCACGCCACGCTGCAGGACGACCCGCTGGCGGAACTCAACGTCCGTTACCGGCCGCTCCCCGCCACCCTCACGGAGCCGGCGGTGGCGTGAAGACACCGAACCGGTTGCCGTCCGGGTCGCTGAGGTAGGCCGCGGCCAGCCCCGTCTCCGTGGTGAGCGGCCCGAGGTCGACCCGCCCACCCAGCTCCACCACCCGCTCGCAGGTCGCGGCGACGTCATCGACCAGGATCACGAAGATGGCATAGCCGGGGACCTGACCACCGGTGTTCAGCAGCCCACCCGACACGGGATGACCGGCGCCGGTGCTGATGTCGCGATAGTCGAAACCGGCCGACGTGCCGGCCGCGAACCGCCAGCCGAACAACCGGCCGTAGAACTCCTGCGCCTGATCGGGGTGGGCCGAGCCGATCTCGAACCACCCGATCGAACCGGCCATCGTCGCGCTGGTCGTCTCCCGCATGTCGCACCTCCGCCGAAGGATTCGTTGCCGGCAGCATGCCCCCGGGGTACGACAAGAACGCTCGGGTCAGTGCGGGGCCACCCGGAAGACGGGCCAGCCGATCTCGGTGCGCCAGGCCGCCGCATCCGGCGTGTCGCGGGGGCCGACCAGGTAGTGCTCCCGCACCGGCCCGGCCACCGCGAGCGCGTTGGCCACCACCCACGCGCCGAGCTCGCCGTAGGTGACGTCGATGTCGTCGTGCTCCCCGGCGTGCGTGGTGACGGCCAGCTCGACGGCCGGCAGCTCCACCGGGTGCACCCGGCCCCGGTGCGGTGGCTCCGCCGCCGGCCGGTAGACGAGCACGTGCCCGCGGCCCTTCTCGAACAGCGCGTTGTCGTACAGCCCGCCCGGGACGCCGGCCGGCTCCCCGAGGAAGGCGTCCAGCTCGGCCATGGCGCCGGCGTACCAGGCGACGACGTCATCGTGGTCGACGTCGTCCTCGATCGCGGCCACCGTGGTGGCCGGGACCGCGCGCAGCTCGACCTCGAGCGCGGTCGGCTCCGGCTGCAGCAGCCGGCGCAGCGACGCCACGGCCGCGCGGGTGCGGTCCAGCTCCGCCTCGAGCCGGCGCAGGTGGTTCGCGACCAGGGTGCCGCGCGCATCGGGGTCCGGCGAGCGCAGGATGCGCCGCACCTCCGGCAGCGGGACGTCGAGCTCGCGCAGCCGGTGGATGATCTGCGCCACCGGGATCTGGTCGGCGCGGTAGTAGCGGTAGCCGGTCGCGTCGTCCACGGCGGCGGGCTCCAACAGGCCCGCCTCGTGGTATCGGCGCAGCGTGCGCACGCTCAGATGGGTCAGCCGCGAGAACTCGCCGATCGCCAGCATGCCTGAAGTGTGCACCCTCCCCCTGCGGGAGAGTTTTCGGCTTGACCCGTCCGGCGGGAGAGGCGGCACCGTCGAGCCATGACCACACCGACCAGCATCCAGCCCAGCCAGCTCCCCGCCGTGATCCGCGGCTACCTGACCGCGCACGCCGCCCGCGACGCCGAGGCCGCCCTGCGCGCCTTCGCCCCGGCCGCGGTGGTCACCGATGAGGGCCGCTCCTTCCGCGGGACCGGCGAGATCCTCGGCTTCCTGCGCGACGCCGGCGCGGAGTTCAGCTACACGACCGAGCTCATCGGCGCCCAGCGCCTCGACGACACACACTGGGTGGCCACCAACCGCCTGGAGGGCGACTTCCCCGGCAGTGTCGCCGAGCTGAACTACCGCTTCACACTCGACGGCGACCTGATCACCGAGCTGGTCATCGCGCCGTGACCGCCGGCTCCCACACGAAGCCGTCCGGGTCGGTCATCGGCGCGGCGGCGCCGCCGAACACGACCCGGTGGGACCCGGTGCCGTCCTCGCCGACCCCGGCGGCCTTGGCCAGGGCCTTTCTCTTCAACAGCGACAACTTCACCGTGCCGGCCGCAGCCGCGAACTCGACATACTTGCTCCCGAAGCTGCGGCCGACGGTGAAGCCGCTCGCGACGTAGAAGCGTTTGGCGGCGGCCACGTCGGCCACCCCGAGCTGGATCACCACGTCGTCGATCTGCCGGGTGGCCGGGCCGGTGTCCTTCTTCGACTGCGACGCGACCGTCACGATCGTCCCGTCCGGGGCGCGCACGGAACCGCCGTAGCCGAACAGGGACTTCTCGGCCGGCTTCAGCGTGGTGGCGCCGGCGGCGACCGCCGCGTCGACGAGCGCCCGGACGTCCGCCGGCTGGGAGACGATCAGCGACAGGGTGAACCCGCGGAAGCCGCTGGTCGGCTCCTCGCCGGCCCGGACGCGTACCCAGGCGCCCAGGCCGAGGACGTCGGTGTAGAAGACCTTGGCGGCCGTGGGGTCGGCGACCTCGAGGGTGATGTGGTCGATGCTGGTCATGACGGGTTCCTTTCGCAGGTCTGGAGAAGGCCGAGGACGTTGCCGCTGGGGTCCTCGACGACGGCGGCCCGTTGCCCGGCGCCGACGTCCTTGACGTCCTGACGGGTGCGCCAGCCCGCCGCCACCGCCGCGCGCAGGCTCGCGGTGACGTCGGCGACGTGGCAGTAGCCGACCGGACCGGTCATCCCGTGGTGGTGTCCGTGCGGGTCCAGGCCGATCTCCTGGTCCCCGACCCGGAAACCGACGTAGTACGGCTCGTCCGCGTAGGGCTCCACGCCCAGGACGGTGCCGTACAGCGCCTTGGCGGCGGCCAGGTCCCGTACCGGAACGATGATCGTCTTGATGGACATGGGGAAAGCCTGCCGCCGGCCGGGCCCGGCCGGCATCCGTGCCGAGCACGGAGAACACCACGGAGAAAGAGCCCCGAGACGTACGGGACAATGCCCGCGTGTCGAAGCAGCCAGCCGCAGCGGGGATCTCGCCCCGTGAGGCCGAGATCCTGGCCCTGGTCGGGGAGCACCGCAGCAACGCCGAGATCGGCGCCCAGCTGTTCATCTCGGTGCGCACCGTGGAGACCCACGTGTCGTCGCTGCTGCGCAAGCTCGGCGCGGCGGACCGCCGGGCGCTCGCCGGCCTCGCCACCGCACTCACCCGGCCGTCGCAGGCGCCGGTCGCCCTGCCGGCGCCCCTGAGCCCGTTCATCGGCCGCGCCCGGGAACGCGACGAGCTGCGCGCCGCCGTCGCCGCGCACCGCCAGGTCACCGCGGTCGGTCCCGGCGGGGTGGGCAAGACCCGGCTGGTGCTGGCCGTCGCCGCCGACCTGGCCGGCGCCTTCCCGGACGGGGTGTGGTTCGTCGACCTGGTGCCGGTCACCGACCCGGGCATGGTGGCGGCGGCGGTCGCGGCCGCGCTCGGCCTCGGCGAGCAGCAGGGCCGCGGCATCGACGATTCGGTGCCGGCCGCCCTCGCCGACCGGCGCGCCCTGCTGGTGCTGGACAACTGTGAGCATCTCGCCGACGGGGTGGCGCCGTTCGCCGAGCGGCTGCTGGCGCGCTGCCCGCAGGTGAGCGTGCTGGCGACCAGCCGGGCCCGGCTCATGGTGCCGTTCGAGTGGGTCTACCACGTTCCGCCGCTGTCGCTGGACGGCGAGTCGGACGCGGTCGCCCTGTTCCGCGACCGGGCCGCGGCCGTGGGCGGGACCGTCGAGGCAGCGCAGGCCGATCAGGTCGCCGACCTGTGCCGGAAACTGGACGGCGTGGCGCTGGCGATCGAGCTGGCCGCCGCGCGCCTGCCCACGCTCGGGCTCGACGGGCTGCTCGCCGGCCTCGCCGACCACCTGCGGCTGCTCGTCGGCGGCTACCGGGCCGACGACCGGCACCGCTCGGTGCGGGCGATGCTCGACTGGAGCCAGGCGCTGCTCACCGGCGACGACCTGGCCCTGCTGCGCCGGGTCGCGGTGTTCGTCGCGCCGTT
>NZ_JBEZZB010000179.1:0-19672 GCF_040638955.1 Actinoplanes sp. NPDC024001 | reverse complement strand
TCGACGTCATCTGGGCACTGCTGCGCGACGGCCGTGAGTTCCACCCCTCACCGCCGATCACCGCGAACGCGGCTTGACATGGTCATTGAAACTCCTTCGACGGTGAGCGCGACCGATTGCGGGCGGCGCCCCCTAAGGATACATTTCCTATCTGCTAAGTAGGCTAGACGCCGGGCGGCGAGACGCGCGTCTCATACCGGAACGACGACGGAGGCAACGAAATGACGGGAATCGTGGTGGTGTCCGGGAACCCGCGCGCCGGGTCGCGCACCTCGGCGCTGGCGATCGCGGTGGGCGGGGCCGTCGCCGACCGGCTCGGGTCGCCCGCGCCGACCGTGATCGAGGTCGGTGACCTGGGCGCCGGCCTGCTCACCCCGGACGACGAGGCGACCCGGGCCGCGGTGGCCGCGATCACCGAGGCGAACCTGCTGGTCGTCGCGACGCCGACGTACAAGGGCAGCTACACCGGTGTGCTGAAGGTCCTGCTGGACCGGCTGCCGGCCCAGGCTCTGGCCGGCAAGCTCGCGGTCCCGGTGGTGACGGCCGGCGTGGCGCCGCAGGCGGCCGCCGCCGAGGCCCTGCTCCGGCAGCTGTTGGTCGAGCTGGGCGCCATCGCGGTCCGCCCCGGCCTTGCGGTGGTCGAGGCGGATCTCGGCGAGTCGGCGGTCATCGCGCAGAAGTACGCGGCTGCTCTGGACTGGTGAGGGTGAAGGTCCTGGTCACCGTCCCGCGCCACACGTCGGTGAACCGGGCCGTGAAGGTGAACGCGGCGCCCGCCTCCACGGTCGGCACCCCGCTCAGCACCCCGGCGGCGGACAGCGTCAGGCCGGTGGGCAGCACACCCGAGTCCAGCGACCAGGTCCCCGCGCGGGAGTCGGTCACCGCCAGCCGGGCCTGGTAGGCGGCGCCGGCGGTCATCGCCGGCAGCGTCGCCGTCGCGATCACCGGCGCGGTCGCCTGGACCGGGATCACCACGGTACGGGTGGCCGCCTGCGGCACGTAGTCGGTGAACCGGACCGTCAGCCGGTAGCTGCCCGGCTGCGTGGGCGTGCCCCGCAGATAGCCGGTCGAGGTCAGGCTCAGCCCCGGCGGCAGCGTGCCCCCGGCGACCTGCCAGGTTCCCCGGTTCGTGGTGGTCCGCCCCATCCGGAACTCGTACGGCCGCAGCACCGTGGCCGTGCCGGCCCGCGACGTCGTGATCGCCGGCGCCTTCGGCGGCGGCGGGACGTAGAGCAGCCGGTCCGGCGACCCGGCCCGGCGGGTGACCCGCCCCTTCGTGCTGTAGCCGACCAGCTTGGCCCGCACCTGAGCCGGCGTCAGCCCGGGCGCCGCGTCCAGCAGCAGCGCCGCGGCCCCCGCGACGTGCGGCGCCGCCATCGACGTGCCGCTGTAGGCGCCCCGCGCGGTGTTGCTGCTCGCCACCGCCGAGACGATGTTGACGCCCGGCGCGAAGATGTCGACCGCGCTGCCGTAGTTGGAGAACACCGCCCGCCGGTCCTTGGCGTCGGTGGCGGCCACGGTGATCGCCTCCGGCACACCGGCCGGGCTGTCCAGCGCCGCCGGGACGTTCTCGTTGCCGGCGGCCACCACGAAGGTGATGCCCACGGCGATGGCCTCCTGCACCGCGAAGTCGAGCGCCGGGCTGTAACCGCCGCCCAGGCTCATGTTCGCCACCGCCGGGTGCACGGCGTGAGCGGTGACCCAGTCGATCCCCTCGATGACGTCGGAGAGGGTGCCCTCGCCCCGGCAGTCGAGCACGCGCACGGCCACCAGCTTGACCTTCTTGGCGACGCCGTACGTGCTGCCGCCGATCGTGCCGGCCACGTGCGTGCCGTGCCCGTTGCAGTCGTCGGCCCGCCGGTCGTTGCCGACGAAGTCGTAGCCGTACGACGCCCGGCCGCCGAACTGCTGGTGACCGGCCCGGATCCCGGTGTCGATCACGTAGGCGTGCACGTTGTCCCCGTCCGCGGACGGCAGGTAGGACTTCGACAGCGTCCGGCCGCGCTGGTCCAGCCGGTCCAGCCCCCAGGTGGGTTTGCGCTGGGTGGCGCTCAGGCGTACGACACGGTCTCTCTCGACATGGCGCACCGCCGGGTCGGCGGCGAGCCGCTGGGCCTGCGCCGCGGTCAGCTCGGCGGCGAAGCCGGGAAAGCGGCCGAAGGTGCGCAGCACCCGGCCGGCGCCGATGCTCTGCGCCGAGACGCCGGCCGACCGGTGCTTCATCGTGACGATGTAGCGATCGGTGACCGGGGCGGCCAGCGCCGCGGGGGCCAGGAGGGCCGTGGAGGCGGCAACCGCCGCGGTCAGGACGGCGCCGAGGGTCTTACGCATGCCCCGCGTGATCGGTCGTGGCCCTCCCGGGTTGAGAGATGTCCCGGGTGCTAGCCGGCGTGATGGGCGAGCAGCGCCAGGCGCACCCGGTTGGGGCTGCCGGTCTTGCTCATCAACGCGGTGATGTGGGTCTTCACCGTGGTCACCCCGATGTGCATCCGCTCGGCGATCTCGGTGTTGCTCAGACCCTCACCGACCAGGTCGAGGACCTCCTGCTCGCGTGCGGTCAGGTTGGCCGGCCCGCGCGGGGCCGTGGCCGGCCGCGCGTCCACCGCGCGGCGCACCAGCCGGCGCAGGACCTCCTGGCTGAACGGGCTCTCCCCGGACGCGGCCTGCCGGATGCCGCTCAGCAGCTCCGCCGGTGGCGCGTCCTTGAGCAGGAAACCGCAGGCGCCGGCTTGCAACGCCGGGTAGAGATGGTCGTCGTCGCCGAACGTGGTGAGCACCAGCACCCGGGCGGCCGGGCGGGCCGCGACGATCCGGCTGGTCGCGGTGATCCCGTCGACGCCGGGCATGCGCAGGTCCATCACGATGACGTCGGGCGCCAGCCGGGCGGCCAGCTCGACCGCGACCCGCCCGTCACCGGCCTCGCCGACCACCTCCATGCCGGGTTCGGCGTCGCAGAGCATCCGCAGGCCGGCCCGGATCAGCTGCTGGTCGTCGACGAGCAGGACCCGGATCACGCGGGCTCTCCCGGCAGCATCGTGCCCACCCGCCAGCCGCTGCCGGACGGTCCGGCGGCCAGCACGCCGCCGAGCACCTCGACCCGCTCGCGCATCCCGGTCAGCCCGTGCCCGCCGCCCGGCGGCGCGGCCCGGGTGCCCGCGGCGACGGAACCGCCGTCGTCCGCCACCTCCCAGGAGACGTCGGAACCGTCGACGGTCACCCGCAGCCGGGCCCGGGCCGAAGCGCCCGCGTGTTTCGCCACGTTGGTCAATGCCTCCTGGGTCAGGCGGAGCACGGCCAGGCCGCGAACCGCGTCCAGACCGCCCACCGCCGGGTCGATCTCGGCCTCCACGATCACGCCCGCCCGGCGGGCGATCTCCACCGCGCCGTCCAGCGCGGCGGGCAGCGCGGACGGGTCGATCGCGGTGAGCGAGGCGTCGCTGCGCACACCGTCGGGGTCGCGCAGGACGGCGACCAGCCGGCGCAGGTCGGCCAGGGCGGCGGTGCCGGTGCGGTGCACGTCGTCGAAGACCTCGGCCACCTTCGGTTCCAGCCCGGGCAGCACGTGCTGGGCCACGCCGACGCGCAGCACCATCGACGCGATGTGGTGGGCGACCACGTCGTGCAGCTCGCGGGCGATCGCGCTGCGCTCGTCGGCGCGCGCCGCCCGGTGCTCGGACTCGCGGCGCCGCTGCTCCTCCTCGGCCCGGCGGGCGGCCTGCACGCCCAGCTCCCGGGTGGTCCGCCCGACCGTGCCGATCAGCACCGGCAGGCCGAGGCTGGTGGCCAGCCCGACCAGTTCCTCCAGGAGCCCGTCCGACGACTGCGGCACCGCGAAGGCCAGGTAGACCACGGCGACGAAGGCGGTGCCGGCCCAGACGTAGGCGTAGCGCGGCGCCCAGAAGGCCAGCTCGCCGAGCGCCCATCCGGCACCCACCTTGTTGATCGTGGTGTCGGTCAGGATGACCATCGCCACCGCGAAGAGGGCGGTCTGCACCAGTAGGTTCCACACCCGCCATCGGTGCAGCAGCAGTCCGGCGGTGAAACCGAGGACCGCGAGCACCCACTGCGGCCCGGTCGGCGGCTGATCGGTCCGGCAGGTGACCAGCAGGTAGGCCAGGCCGCTGACGTCGAGCAGCAGCATCCGCGGGAACGTCTCCCGCACGTTGAAGAGACGGCCCGCCCAGGTCATGCCGCTCAGCCTAGGCGCTGCGGCCACCGCGGGCGCACCGCCAGGTAGGCGGCCAGGCCGAGCGGTCCGAGCAGAATGGTGAGCAGCAGTATCGGGGCCATCACCAGCGCCGGCACGCCCCGCTCCCGGCTGTCCAGATAGGACCAGCGGCCGACGAAGAGGTCGAAAGCGATCATGTGTGCCCAGCCGGCCGCTGCCCCGTCCGCGCTGCCGAGAAGCCGGCGGATCCCGCCGAGCGTCGGGTTGGTCACCGCCGGCCAGACCTCGCCGAAGGCCGGGATGATCAGCAGCGCGTAGATCACCACGATCGGCAGGACGATCAGCGGGGACGAGACGACGCGGGTGGTCCAGGACCATTTCGGCAGCAGGATCATCAGCGCCCAGAACGGCGCGGCCAGCAGGAACGTCAGCTGGAACAGGATCTCGGTCACGACACTCTCCTTCTGACCGCCGCGGTGACCGCCGCGGCGGTCACCGCCACCAGGCCGGCGAACGCGGCCATTGTCAGGGCATCCGGCTTCAACAGCGGCTGCCCGCGCAGCGCCTGCCAGGTCAACAACAGCACGAGTACGGTGTACGCGCCGCCCGCCACCAGCAGCAGTCGTGCCCGCACCCGCTCCGGCCGGCCGGTCCACCGCCCGAGGGCGTAGGCCAGCAGCGGCAGGGCCTGCAGGGCGTGCAACCCGACGAAGTGGCTGATCCGCAGATCCCCACCGGTGGTGCTCCACCCGGTGATCGGCATCGACGGCCCGCCGTCCGCGACCCCGACCGAGTGCGCGCCGATCGTGCCGCCGGCCGTCTCCTGCGAGGTCATCAGGAAGGCGAGACCCATGCCGAGCAGTGAGATCGCCAGCCCGAGCCGGATCGCGTAGGCGGCCGGCCGGTTGGCGATCCGCTGGCGCAGCGCGGCCACGCCGATCACCACCTGGGCGAAGAAGAGCACCATGATCGAGGTGCCCATGGCCGACCAGAGCGCCGCGTCGAACGGCGTGGCGACGTTGTAGTGGCTGGTCGTCCCCCGGATCACCTGGATCACGATGATCGCGAGTTCGAGAACGGTCACCCCGACGATGATCACGCCGGCCCACTCGGCCGGGCGGCTGCGGCGCGGCAGGATCGCCAGCATCCAGGCCAGCGTCCAGGCGTAGACGGCGAACGAGACGCCGAACTTGAAGGGCTTCAGCCAGATCGGCACCCCGGTCAGGATCCGGCCGTCGGCGAAGACGCCGACGGCGGAGACCAGGGCCAGCCCCGCGCAGGCCACGGTGAGCCAGAGCAGCGGGCGGTTCCAGCGGACCGGACTGCGCAGCGCGGGCGAGTTCCGCTCGGTGGTGGAATCGATGGCGGTCATGACCTCAGGGTCGTGGTCACGGCCGCCCGGATCGCCCGACCGGCGGCCGTATCGGCGGCCGGTGGTCGGAGCCCTTCTCCTCCCCTGGTAGGAGGGGTTAATACTGACGCCGTGCAGCATCACACCCCCGGCATGACTGACTTTCCCGCGGACGACTCCGGACGGCGCAGCAGCAGCGCCTTCGGCCGGGCCGTCGTCGCCGACGCCCTCCGCCACGTCGATCCCCCCGCCGCCGCGGCCGCCGAGCAGGAACCGGACTGGCGGCGGAACTATCTGCGCCACTTCCGGGCTCTGGTGGAGGTGGGTCTCGCCGCGGACGGGGCGGCCGGCTACGAGATCGCCGAGGCCGGCCTGGCCTCCGTGCACGCCCGGATGCGGTACCGCCGCGATGACGGCGAGTTCTCGCTGGCCCAGGCCCTGCTGGCAGCGCCGGACAAGCCGCTCGGCACGGTCGAGGTGACCGGATCCGCCGAGCCGGAACGGGAGCTGGTCCTGCCCTACCGTGGCGAGCTGCTGCGCGGCGACAAGCTGCACCGTCGGCTCGACGCCTGGGTCGCGGCCGGCGTCGTCGAGCCGACCTGCGCCGAGGCGGTCCGCGAGGTCGCCGCCAACCCGGACTGGCTGGACCTGAGCGACCAGCACCTGGTCGCGCTGGGCGCCGGCGCGGAGATGGGCCCGGTCGCCGCGGTGCTCGGCTGGGGCGGCACGGTTCTCGCGGTCGACCTGCCCCGTCCGCAGCTGTGGGACCGGATCAGCACCGCCGCGTCGGGCAGCGCCGGACGGCTGCTGGCCCCGGTGGCCGGCGACGGGACGCCCGGCGCCGACCTGCTCAGCGACCTCGGCGCGGTGGCGCAGTGGCTGCTCGGCTTCGACGGCCGGCTGATCCTCGGCAACTACGGGTACGCGCCGGGCGCCGCCTATCCGAAACTCGCCGCGGCCGTGGACGCGCTCGGCACCCACCTGCGGGAGCAGCGGCACGACACCGCGCTGGCCGTGCTCGCCACCCCCACCGACGTGTACGCCGTACCGGCCGAGGCGGTCGCGCAGGGCCGTGCCCGCTATCAGGACCGGTCCCGGCTCGCCCGGGTGGCCGGCGCCGTCTCGCGGCACCGGATGCTGCGCCCGAACTATCCGTGCGACGTGGCGCCCGGCATCAACGACAGCCTGGTTCCGCAGCAGGGCCCGAACTACGCCCTGGCGAAGCGGATCCACCGGTGGCGGGCCACCGTCGCCCGCCGGGACGGGGTGGTGAGCTTCGCGGTGGCGCCGCCCACCCGGACCCGCTCGGTGGTCAGCAACCGGCTGCTCGCGGCCGCGTACGCCGGCGCCCACCTCTTCGACGTGGAGATCTTCGAACCGGCGACCGCGAGCAAGCTGATGGCGACCCTGCTGGTGCACCAGATCCGCAAGCCCCGGACCGCACGCCCGGCCGCCTGGGAGGACGAGACGATCGCGGCCGCGCACGGTGGCCTGTGGCGGGTGGCCTATCACCCGCGGACCGCGCTGCCGCTCGCCGCCGTCCGGGGCTTCCTGCCCGGATGAGCACCGCGGGTGTGGTGCTGGCGGCCGGCGCCGGCCGCCGTTACGGGATGCCGAAAGCCCTGGTCCGGCACGGGGACCGGCTGCTGGTGCAGCACGCCGCCGACACCCTGCGGGCGGCGGGCTGCACCCGGATCGTGGTGGTCCTCGGCGCCGCGGCCGACGAGGTACGCGCGGCCGCGCCCGATCTGCCGGAGACGGTGGTCAACCCGGACTGGGCCACCGGCATGGCCTCCTCGCTGCGGGCCGGCCTGGCCGCCCTCACCGGCACCCCGGCGACCGCGGCCCTGATCCTGCTGGTCGACATGCCCGGCGTGACCCCCGAGGCGGTCCGCCGGGTGATCGGCCACTCCGCACCGGACGCCCTGGTGATGGGCGGTTACGGCGAGCGGCGCGGCCACCCGGTGCTGCTCGGCCGCGACCACTGGGCCGGGGTGGCCCGGACCGCGACCGGCGATCGCGGCGCCCGCGATTACCTGCGCTCGCACGAGGTCCGGACGGTTCCGGTCGGTGACGTGGCCGACGACTACGACATGGACACTCCGTGATCTCGTAGTCACGCAAAATTACAGGCAACCTTTTGCTGCCGGGACGCCACTCCTGGGCATGTTCAACAATCTGCGGAAGCGGTGGCGTGCCGGTGTAGTGGCGCTCGCCGCGGTCGGCCTGGGTCTCGGCGCGGTGGTCTACACCCAGGGCGCCTCGGCGGCGTCCTTCCCGTCCGCCACCGGTTCGGTGAAACTGACCGCCAGCAAGCCGGTGTCCGGCACCCTCGACGGCGGCCTGAAGCGCTACTACGGCAGCGGCGCGCTGGGCAGCGAGTCGCAGGACGAGGGCCAGGACCCGCTCTTCGTGCTGGCCGACGGCGCCACCCTGAAGAACGTGATCATCGGCTCGCCGGCCGCCGACGGCGTGCACTGCCTCGGCACGTGCACGATCGCCAACGTGTGGTGGGAGAACGTCGGTGAGGACGCGGCCACCTTCAAGGGCGGCTCCAGCGCCAAGTACACGGTCAGCGGGGGCGGCGCCAAGTCGGCCGACGACAAGGTGTTCCAGCACAACGGCGGCGGCACCCTCACCATCAGCGGCTTCCAGGTCAGCGGCTTCGGCAAGCTCTACCGCTCCTGCGGCAACTGCAAGACGCAGTACAAGCGGACCGTCGTGGTGAAGAACGTGACCGCCACCGCCCCGGGCAAGAGCCTGGTCGGCATCAACACCAACTTCGGCGACACGGCCACCTTCTCCGGCGTCACCATCGTCGGCGACAGCAAGAAGAAGATCTCGATCTGCGACCGGTTCACCGGCAACAAGACCGGCGCGGAGCCCAAGAAGACCGGCAGCGGGCCGGACGGCACCCACTGCAAGTACACCAGCGCCAACCTGACCTACAAGTAACCGGCGAGGTCCCGCAAGGACCCGATCCGCTGTGATTCGTCGTGCGGACCGCTCCCCTGCCGGTCCAGGTGCACCGCTGACAGTCCGGCGGCCCGCGCCGCCAGCACGTCGAATTCATGCCTGTCGCCGACGCTGAGCACTTCCCCGGGTGCTATCCCCCAGCTGGCGCAGGCACGCAGGAAAGCGGCCGGGTTCGGTTTGGCCACACCCAACTCCTCGGGTGTGCACACCAGATCGAACCCGGCCAGCTTCATCCGGGCCAGTTTGCCGCGCTGCTGGGCCGCGCCGCCGTTGGTGAGCACGGCACACCGCAGACCGGCGGCGGCCACCAGCTCCAGCGCGTGCGCGGCGTCGTCGAAGGCGCGATACGAGGCCTCGTACTCGGTCAGGAAGCCGTCGAAGATCGCGTCGAGGTGCTCGTCGTCGTACCCGATCCCGATCGTGGGCAGGAAGTCGCGGAGCCGGCGGCGACGCTGCTCGCGGAAGTCGATCTCTCGTCGCCGCCAGGCGACGAGGTGCCGCTCGGCGATCTCGTCCCAGAGCGCGTGCACTTCCGCGTCGTAGCGCGCCCCCAGCGCCGGCAGCCAGGCCGCCAGCGCGGCCGCCACCGACGCGTCATGGTCGCCGAGCGTGCCGTCCAGGTCGAAGAGCACCCCACGCAAGATCATGATCAGAGGGTACGGGCGCGCAGCCGGCGCAACATGCGTGCGTCCCCGAAGCCGACGGCTCGCGCGGCGGCCTCCATCGTGGACCCGTGCCCGATCAGGTACTCGGCCCGCTCCACCCGCAGCACCTGCTGGTAGCGCAGCGGGGTGCGGCCGGTGGCGGCGGTGAACAGCCGGGTCAGGGTCCGCTCGCTCACCCCGGCGCCGGCGGCCAGGTCGGCGAGGCGCAGCGGCTCGGCGAACGCGGCGTCGATCCGGTCCTGCACCCGGTGCACCACGTCGCTGAGGTGCGCGCGGTGCCGCAGCATCGCGCTGTGCTGCCGCTCGTCGCCGTTGCGCCGGGCGTAGACCACCATCTCGCGGGCCACCCGGGCGGCGACGGCCGGGCCGTGCCGCAGCGCCACCAGGTGCAGCGCCAGGTCGATGCCGCTGGCGATGCCGGCCGAGGTGACCACCCGGTCGTCGACGACGTAGAGCACGTCGCGGACCACGGTGGCCGCCGGGTGCCGCCGGGCCAGCCGGTCCTGCAGGTCGTGGTGGGTGGTGCAGCGCCGCCCGTCGAGCAGCCCGGCCCGGCCGAGCGCGTCCGCACCGGCGCAGACGCTGGCGACCGTGCCGCCGGCCGCGTGGTGCGCGGCGATCCGCTCCAGCGTCTCCGGGGCGAAGTAGCCGTGCCCGTCCCGCCAGCCCGGCACCAGCACCAGGTCGCCGGGGGTGAGCGCCGGCCAGTCCAGGTCGGCCTGCAATCCCACGCCCTGCCAGGTGGGCACCGGGGACGCCTCGGCCACGTAGCGCAGGTGGTAACCGGGCGCGCTGGAGAACACCTGCGCCGGGCCGGCCAGGTCCAGCAGGTGCACCTGTGGCGTCAGCACGAAGACCACCTGGCTCACGATCCGGTCACACCCCGACAAGCTCCGCGACGGTACGGACGGTGGCGAAGCGGCCGGCGAGCGCGTACTCGGTCCGGGTCACCACGTCCTCGGCGGAGAGCGTACGCGGGTCGGCCAGCAACTCGGCCACGGTCGGGTCCTGCGGGGCGTCCCGGTGCGGGATCGGGAACGTCGCGGTGGCGTCGGTGACGAAGGTGACCGCGTAACCGAGGTCGGAGGCGACCCGGGTGGTGGTCTCCACGCACTGCTCGGTGCGCAGGCCGCAGAGCGTCAGCGAGCGGATCCCCGCGACGGTGAGCCGGTGCTGCAGGTCGGTGCCGGTGAACGCGTTGTGCACGGTCTTGACCAGCACCGGCTCGTCCGGCGCCGGCTTCAGCTCGTCCACCACCCGGACGTGGCCGCTCTCCGGGTCGAAGACGCCGCCGGTGCCCGGCTCGGCGTGGACCACCCAGATCACCGGCTCGCCGGCGGCCCGCGCGGCCTCCACCAGCCGGCCGACGTTGCGCACCACCTCGGGGTTGTTCACGGCCGCCCAGAGCGGCCGGGCGCGGAACGATTCCTGGACGTCGATCACGACGAGAGCGTTGGTCATACCGGGAATTCAACGCCGCCACCCGGCCGCGGATAAGGCACCATCACGCCCCGGCCCGGAACGATCCGGTCAGCGCTGGCGAGCCGCGGAGCGGGACCGGGCGTACTCGAGGAGCCGCTCCACCTCGGCGGCCGTCGCCGGTCCGGGGTTGACCACGCTGCCCCAGCCCTGCACCGCGTAGGCGGGGTGCGGGACGAGCCGGTCCGCCACGGTGAAGTCGATCTCGTCGCGATGCTCGGCGAACTCCTCCGGCCCGAAACCGAAGGCGCGGCGGAACTCGGCACGCCCGAGCTCGATGTTGAGCCGGTAGACACCGGGCCGGTCCAGCTGGGAACTGGTGTCGAAGTCCGGGACGTCGTGCCGGACGATCGTGGCGAACGGTCGCTTGCGGTCCGCACCGGCGAAGAAGAACCGGTCGCCCCAGGTGTAGTCGGGCATCCCGGAGCCGGGTTCGATCACGTGCTCGCTGACCCCGGGCAGGCTCAGGATCCGGGCGGCCGTCTCGGCCACCGGATCGTCACCGGCGCTGACGTGCATGATCGCGTCACTCCTCTCGATCGTTTCCGGGTCCAGCGGGAAGTACTGCGGCTCGGCGGTCACGCGCGGGCGGCCCCGCACAGCCGCCGGCGTGAACCAGCCGGTGCCGGAGAGCGACGCCTCGAACGAGCCGGGCTCCGGATCGGCCAGGCCGAGCGACGGGCTCGCCCCGAGGCTCCCGGCGACGAACACGTAACCGGAGCCGAGCACGGCCGCGACCGTCGCGCCGGCGCTGAACCACTCCAGGTCCATCCCGGCCAGCTTCCACCGGCTCGGGTGCGCCTGCAGGTGGCGGTTGTGCGCGAAGACCAGCGTGGGCCCGCGGTCGTGCTCCTGTTCCAGGATGTCGAGCAGGTTCTGCGCCATCAGGGCGTCGCGGACGGCGAGCATCCGCGAGGTGCGCTCGGCCGCCGGGGCCGGGTCGGCGGCCACCGCGTGGTGGCGGAGCAGCCCGAGGGCCGCGATGCCGTTCACCCTGGCCCGGTGCCAGTCCGCCACCGAGGTGCGTTCGATGAGGCGGGGCGCTTGGGCGTACAGGAGGGTCAGGAGATCGTCGGTCCGGACCCGCAGCGCGGCTGCCTCGGGTGACCGGCCGATCGATCGCGCCGGGTCGAGCTGGGCGGCCGGGTCGCTCCAGCGACCCTCGTCGCCGGCCAGCCGGTCCACGTCGGACGCCGGCTCGCCCAGGTAGTCGCAGAGGTTCCGCAGGTAGCGGGCAGGGCTCGCCGCCGACATCATCTCCAGTGGGGCGTCGAAGCCGTGGAAGGAAACCTGATCGGCCTCCGGCACCTTCTCGTTGTGGGTGCGCAATCGGGCGACGAGGTCGCGGTTGCCGGTCAGGTGGCCGAGGCCGTGACTCAACCCGGACGCCAGGTCGACGGTGTCCCGCCGGCCGCGCACGAAGTCGTCCACCGCCAGGCCGGCGACCCGGTCCGACTCCAGCACGACGGACCGGAAGCCGAGCTCGATCAGGACGTCGAGGATCTCGTTGCGCAGGCGGGGGAAGGCGGGTTCGAGGTGGGTGGGCTCGCCCAGGGCGAGCAGTCGCGGGGCTCGCGATCGGATGAGGGCGCGCAGCTCGGATTCAACAGCCATGACCTTCACCGTATCGTTGAACCTGCTGTTGAGAGTTCGACCTCGAACACCAGGGGAGCGAGACGCTGAAGGCTCAAAACGGAGTGCACCGGCCAGTCGATCTGGCCCGGCGGCACGGCCTGTCCGCCCAGGCGGTGCGCAACTACGAGCGCGACGGCGTGATCCCGGCCGCCCGGCGCACCGCGAGCGGCTACCGGGTCTACACCGACCTGCATGTGGGCGCGCTCAGCGCCTATCTTCCGCTGGTTCAGGGGTACGGGTACCGCACGGCCGGCGTGGTGATGCGGGCGGTCGACCGCGACGACCTGGAGTCGGCGTTCGCGGCCGTCGACGCGGCACACGTCCAGCTACAGCGGGACCGGGAGACCCTGGCAACCGTCGCGTCCGCGGCCACCGTCCTGGCCGGCGCCCCACCGGCGCCGCCCGGCGACCGGCCGCTCCCGGTCGGGGCGGTCGCCCACCGGCTCGCCGTCACCCCGGCCACACTGCGCAAATGGGAACGTGCCGGGATTCTCGTCCCGGTCCGGGACCGGCACACGCACCACCGGGTCTACTCCCCCGACGACGTCCGCGACGCCGAGCTGGCACACCTGCTGCGCCGCGGCGGATACCGGCTCGACCACATCGCCGCGGTCCTCGACCAGGTGCGCAACGCCGGCGGGGCGGAACCGCTGGCCGCCTCCCTGGCCGGCTGGCAGGACCGGCTCACCGCCCGCGGGCGGGCCATGCTGACCGGCTCGGCCCGCCTCGCCGACTACCTGGAACTGAGGGAAGACGTACGCCGCCCCGCCCGCGGGGGTTGACGGGCGGGGCGGCGGTCCGATGGGGATCAGCGAGGGTAGTCGCGGTAACTACCGGTGTAGTAGTCCCCGACCTGTTCGCGGTACTCCGGCGTCTCGAAGGTGTCCTTGTCGTACTCCGGAGAGTTCTTGATCTGCTCCTTCGTACGGTCCACGTACACCTTCCGCTCCGAGTGGTCGACGGTCTGCACCGTGCCGGCCGGCAGGAGAACCTTCCGTCCGAAGATCCACGGTCCGGTGTCGACCACCAGGAACGCGCTACCGACGTCGTAGCTGGCCCGGTCGATCGAGCCGATGTGACCATCGGTCGCCTCGACCTTGTAACCGACCAGGTCCACGCCGGTTCGCCCGCCCTCTTCGACGCTGTCCGCGGCAGCCGGGTCGTAGGTGCCGGCCAGGCTCGACGGGTCACGCCAGGACCACGGGGTGAACGGCGTAGGTTGCATCACGGCCTCCTCAAATCGATGAATCTGCCGTTGCCCATGCCGTACCCGCCCCTCTCCGGCCCGAAACCGGCAGGCCCTCACCGGTGGATGTCACCGCCGGAGAGCGCGGCCAGATCCGCCCGGGTGGGCAGGCCCTCGCAGTCGCCGGGCACGGTCACCGCGAACGCGCCGGCCGCGATCGCCGTCCGCAGCCGCTGCTCGGCATCCGCGCCGGCCTGGCGGTCGGCCAGATAACCGGCCACGAAGGCATCGCCGGCGCCGACCGGGTCGATCGCGGTCACCGGGAGGGCGGGCACCTGGAACCGCGCCCCGCCGATCAGCGCCACGCAACCGCGCGCCCCGTCCTTGACGATCACCTCGGCCGGGCCGAGTTTCGCCAGGCCCTCGGCCGGGTCCGGGGAGTCCACGAAGATCGCTGCCTCGTCCGGGCCGGCGAAGACCACGTCGGCGCGGCTCACCAGGTCACGCAGCACCGGGGCGGCGTCGAACCGGGACCACAGCTTGCTGCGGTAGTTGACGTCCACCGACACCGGCACCCCGGCCGCGCGGGCGGTGTCGACCGCGCTGAAGACCGCGGCGCGGGCGGTGTCGCTCAGCGCCGGGGTGATGCCGGTGACGTGCACGATCCCGGCCGCCTCGATCTCGGCCACCGGCACGTCCGCCGGGGTCAGCCGGGAACCGGCGCTGCCGGCACGGTGATAGTCGGCGTGGATGAACTGGGCCGAGCGCTGGAACCGGATCATCAAGCCGGTGAACGCGTCGTCGGGGATCGCGATCGTTCGTACCCCGAAGGAGCGCAACCGGGAAGCGATGAGCGCGCCGGTGGCGTCCGGGCCGATCCGGCCCAGCCAGGTGGCGTCGCCGCCGAGGCGCGCCACACCGATGGCGACGTTGCTCTCCGCGCCGGCGACGCCGAGGGTGAAACCGCGGGCGCTCTCCAGCGTGCCGATGCCGTCGGCGGCGAAGATGCCCATCGACTCACCGAAGGTGAGGATCCCTGGGCCGCTCATGAGCGTGCGAAGGCAACCGCGTCGGCCGCGTGCCGGGCCCGGGTCGCGAGGGCGGTGAGACTTCCGCCGGTGGCGGCGTCGCCGACCAGCGGACCGCCGAGGCCGACCGCGGCCGCGCCCGCGGCGATCCACTTGGAGATGTCGTCGAGGCCGACCCCGCCGGTCGGCAGGATCCGCACGCCGGGCAGCGGGCCGTGCAGGTCCTTGAGGTAACCGGGGCCGAGGCCGCCGGCCGGGAAGAGCTTCACCAGCGGGGCGCCGGCGAGGTGCGCGGCATAGACCTCGCTCGGCGTGAACGCGCCCGGATAGTGCGGCACCTGGATGCCGTCGAAGGTGCCGCCGACCGGCGACACCAGGAAGGTGGCGCCCGCGTCGACAGCGGCCTTGGCCTCGTCGGGGGTGAGCACGGTGCCCGCGCCGATCACCACCGAGTCGGGCAGCTGGCGGCGCAGGCCCGCGATCGCCTCGATCGCGCCCTGCGAGGTCAGCGTGACCTCCAGGGCGGTGATGCCGGCGGCGACCAGCACATCGGCCACCGCGGCGAAACCGTCGGAGGTCGGGGCACGGAGGATGGCGAGCAGGCCGCTGTCGACGATGGCGGCCGAGACAGGATCGAGGGGTGCGTGTAGATCGGTCACCCTTCGATCCTGCCGGATGCAACCGTTTGCAGCGAGTCCCCGTTTACCCGCCGAGCAGCTTTCCGATCGTGTTGAGCACGTCCGCGTAGAACGTGCCGCCGATCGTGCGGAACAGCTGGAACGGCTTACCCGGGCTGCCGAAGAACGGGCGCAGCGTCCAGGCGAGCTGGGTGCCGACGAAACCGAAGAGCAGGATCCAGATGTAGAGCAGCGTCATGCTGGCCGGGCGCTCGCCGGCGGGCAGCTCGGCCGGGCGGGCGCCGACGTCGGAGAGTCGCTTCACCGGCGCCGGGGCCGGGGCGGTGAGGACGGCCCCGTTCTCCTTCGGCGCGGTGGCCGTCTCCGCCGCCGGCAGCTCGACCATCGGAACGGGCAGGGCCTTCGCCTGCGTGGCCACCCTCAGCTGGTGCTCGTTGAACGCGGCCATGCCCGCGGTGAGGAAGCGCAGACCGACCAGCGCGGTGAGGATCAGGATCGCCACGTTCAGCAGCTTGAAGAACGAGTAGCTCTGGGCGGTGATCAGGAAGAACAGGCTGATCGGCGCGAACGCCAGGGTCAGCACCGCGGTCACGGTGATCGACACCATGATCAGGGTGAGCGCCTGGAGCACCGAGAGCTTCGCGCCGAAGACCAGGTTGAACAGGTAGAGCGTGGGCAGGCAGATGACGAGCGTGGCGAGGAACAGCAGCGGCAGCTTGACGAACGACGAGGCCGCCTGGAGCAGGCCGTTCGACGCGCCGAGGACCGCTCCGTAGAGCGCCAGGCTGAGGGCCGAGCTGACCAGCATCTGCCCGGTGAGCTGCTTGAGGTCTCGCTCCTCGATTATCTGGCGCCAGATGCCGTCGCGATCGCGCAACAAGCGCTCGATCACGAGGAGGCTGTTCCCACTGGGGTTCGCCATCATGTCTCCCGAGGTGGTGGGGGGAAAGGCCGCGGAGGCTACCCTGACGCCGTGACAGATCCGACGCTCAGGGCCTCCGATGCGGAACGGTACCGTATCGTCGCCATGCTGGAACAGCACACAGCAGCCGGGAGGCTCTCCCTCGACGAGTACGCCGAACGCGTCGACCGCGTGCTGGCCTGCCGAACCCACGGCGAACTGGCCGCGGTGACGGCCGACCTACCGGCCCAGGAGAAACCCCGGGAGGAGAGCCGTCACCTGCTCTGGGCGTTCCTCGCCGCGGCGCTCGTGCTGGTGCTCTTCACCGTCGTCCTGGGACTCGCGCGCTGAGCAGACCGCGCACCATCCCGTTCGGAGACTCGATCACGTCCGGCGGGGTGTCCCGGATGCCCAGCTCCTCCCGGATCGCGACCTCGAACTGCTGCATGACCAGCGGCACCTGAGCGAGCAGCTCCCGGAAGTGGGTCTGCGGCTGGACGCCGACCACCCCGGCCGGGTTCATCTCGCTGTGCAGCCGCTCCAACTGCAGGTGCACGGCCAGCGCGGCGCTGCGCACCGGCCCCGAGGCGAGCAGGCGCACCGGCATCAGGGCCGGGCTCACCTCGTCCAGATAGGTCAGCGTGCTCGGCGTGCGCTCCCCCGCCTCGTACGCGGCCCGCAGCCGCTGGGTGGCCCGCTCGAACGCCGCCAGCAGCTGCACATAGGCGGCTTTGCGTTCCTCGTACCACTGCCGGGTGCGGCGTCGCCGGCTCAGCAGATTGTCGTTACGGGCGGTGACGAGGAGCGCCACGGCGGCCCCGGCCAGCGCGAAGACGACGGCGATCAGGGGCAGTCCCCACCACGGGATCTGAGACACGTGTTCACCGTATCGACCCGGCACCCGGGCGGTCGTCAACCACACCCCGGGCCGCGCGGCGCGCCGTAGCCCGGCGGACCGGTTCCGCCCGCGTTCGCCACGCATCGATGCCCGCCCGGCCAAGCGGTTCGCCTGTGCGCCATGCGCGGCAGGTCAGGTTCGCGCGCGGGCCTGGGCCGCGTCGATGGCGTGGACCGCTTCGTCGGTCACCTGGGCCGCGGCCAGCAGCGCCCCGCGCCGGCGCAGGGCGGCCACCCGCTGCGGGCCGAGCCGTTCGGCGGCCGCGGCCCGGGCCCGGTCCAGCCGGGCGGCCTCGGCCGGGTAGAGCACGGCCGGCGGTAGGGCCGCGTCGAGCAGCACCGCGGTCTCGTCCGCGCCGACCCGGACCAGCAGCACGATCAGGTTGCGCAGGGCCGTCGCGTGCAGGGTGTCGTTGCCGGCCCGCCGCCACAGGCGGAGCACCTCCCGGAACGCGGCCAGCGCCGGCGCCGGATCCCCGTGCCGGCTGCGCACGGCCACCGCGGCCGTCCCGGCGGCCGCGTGGAAGAGCCGGTCGTCGACCGATCCGGCGAGTTCCGCCGCCTCGTCGAGCAGCGCCAGGGCCCGCGGCGGGTCGGTGTCGGCCAGGGCTTCCCCCAGCCCGTACCGGGCCTCGGCCCGGGCGCTCGGATTCCCGCTGGCGTCGGCCAGGTCCATCGCGGCACCGGCCAGCTCGGCTGCCTCGGCGGCCTGACCCGACCAGACCCGCACCAGTGCCTCACCGACCAGCCCGGAGACCCGCGCGACGGGCTCACCACCCATGGCCCGGTAGTGCGCGATCGCCGCCTCGGCCTCGCAGGCGATCAAGGCCACGTCACCGAGCACCTCGTGCGCGGGCGCGCCGGGCGGATCGGCGGCGCCCGCCAGTTTCCGGGCCTCGTCCAGGTCGCCGCGCCCCCAGGCGTACGTGGCAGCCGCCGCGAGCGCGTCCGGATGCGCGGGCCCGTCGATCGCCGAGCGTCCCCAGGCCAGCACCTCGTACTGCTGGCAGTGATAGCCGTACCGATACATCGCGGCGGCCAGCCGCACCCGGACCTCGGCCGAACCCCGCGCGAACGCCAGGCGCAGGTCGGGCAGCAGCGCGTCGATCTCCCGCACGGCGGCGGCTTGGTCCGGCCCCCGCATGCGCTGGTCGAGTTCCTCCGCCGCCGCGGCCATGGCCGCCGCATGCCGCGCCTCGGTCGCCGCACGATCGCCACCCGCGGCCACGACCGCATGCCGGCCGACGCCGGCCCCACCGACACGCGAAGCCGCGCGCTCGAAGTGCCCGCCGTCGCCGCCCGCTCCCGCGTGCCGAGAAGACCCGCTTTCCCCGCCGACATCCCCACGCTCAAGGGACCCGGCGCTGCCGCCGGCACCCTGACGCTCGGACGGTCCGGCGTTCCCGCTGCCGTGGCCCAGGCCCGCCGCATGGCGGGCCCGGTGCCCGGCGCGACGCCGGCGCGCCGAGCGGGTACCACCGGCGTCCACCGGCTCCTCGACCGCGGCCTCCTCGACGGCCTCCTCGGCAGCCGCCAGCTCCGTCGCATAGGTCCGCACGGTCTCCAGCAACCGGAACCGCCCCGGCCCGTGCCGCGCCACCAACGATCGGTCCACCAGGCCGGCGAGCAGCGCCGCGATGCGCGCCCGGGGCAGCATCTCGTCGGCCGCCACCTCCTCGGCCGCCGCCACCGAGAACCCGCCCGCGAACACCGCCAGCCGCCGCAGCAACCGCCCGGAGGGCGGGTCCAGCAGCCCGAACGACCACTCGACCACCGCACGCAGGGTCCGATGCCGGGGGTCACCACCGCGCATCCCGCGGCTCAGCAGGTCGAGCCGGTCGTCCAGCCGGGCATGCAGCTCGGTCACGCCGAGCGACGCCGCCTGCGTGGCGGCGAGCTCGATGGCGAGCGGCAGCAGATCGAGCCGTTCCACGATCTCCCCGACCGCCGGCGTCGACGGCACCCGCGCCCGCTCGCAGAACAGCCGCCGGCCCGCCTCCACACCCAACGGTCCGAGCCGCAGCACCCGCTCCCCGTCGACCCGCAGGCTCTCCTGGCTGGTCACCACGACCCGCACGCCCCGCAACGCCTCCGCCAGCTCGGCGGCCGCGCTCAGCACGTGCTCGCAGTTGTCCAGGACGACGACCGGGAACCGCTCCGCCGCCGCGGCGATCACCGCGACCGGCACGTCGTGCGGCGCGACCCGCGCGCCCACGCCGACCGCCACCGCCGCCAGGAAGTCGGCCTCCCGCACATCGGCGGCGTCCACCCAGGCCACCCGCGGCACCGCGCGCACGGTTTCCGCCACCAGCCGGGTCTTGCCCACACCGCCGGGCCCGACCACGCTGACCAGCCCCGGCTCGGCCAGCAGCCCGGCCAGTTCCCGCTGCTCACCCTCACGCCCGAGAAAGGACGAGAAACGCAACGGCACGCCGGTCCGCTCACTGTCCGCAGTCCCCGGCCAACCCCGATGAGGTACGCCTGACGAAAAGTCCCGTCGATCCGCAGCAACCTGGGAGCCCACTCCCGGCCGCCCGGCCCCCGCCGGGCTTATGCGGTGGTCACCCGGGCCGGCCCCGGCGTCTCCACCGGCATTCCCCGCCGCGAGAGCAGGCACCACGCGGCCGGCCGCAGAAGCCGGCGCCGGCGGTGGCTGATCGGCGGCGGACAGGAGCGCCGAGCCGGCAGCAGCGGACGGCAGCACCGAGCCGGCAGTGGCGGGCGGCGGCAGCACCGGGCCGGCAGTGG
>NZ_JBEZZB010000178.1:0-19750 GCF_040638955.1 Actinoplanes sp. NPDC024001 | reverse complement strand
CGCCCGACGGCCCCGATCCCGTTGACCAGCACGCGCTGCCCGGCCGTCACCGCCGCGTGCTCGACGACGGCCTGCCAGGCGGTGAGCCCGGCGATCGGCAGGGCGGCGGCGTCCTCGAGGGCGACCCCGGCCGGGACGCGGACCAGCACGTCGGCTGGGGCGAGCGCGTAGTCGACCGCGGCTCCGCCGTCGAGCCGGCCGGCCACCCGGTCACCGACGGCCGGCACGCGGACAGCCGGGCCGGCGGCCACCACGGTCCCGGCCACATCCAGACCCATCGTGTACGGCAGGACGACCGGAACGACGGCCCGCAGCAGGCCCTGCCGTAGTCCGGCCTCGGACGGGTTGAAGCTGGTCGCGGCCACCCGCAGCAGCACCTCACCGGGTCCGGGTGCGGGCAGGTCGGTCCGGTCGTCGCGGATCACGTCGGGTCCCCCGTACGCATGCATGCGCATCGCTCTCATGCCACTCACCGTAAGCAGCCTGCTCAGGACGATGAATGCTTGATGGTCCTGGTTTTATGTGCGAGCGTCTCGCTCATGGATGTGCTGAGCGACGTGCTCGCGGTGTTGCGGACCGGCCGTGCCCGGTCCGCGCAGGTGGTGTGGCACGCGCCGTGGGCGCAGGAGTTCGCGGCCGTGCCCGGCGCGGCCGGCTTCCACGTGGTGCTGCGCGGCTCGTGCCGGCTGCTGCGGCCCGGCGCGCAGCCGCTGACGCTCGCCGCGGGCGACATCGTGTTCCGGCCGCACGGCGACGGGCACGTGCTGGCCGACTCGCCGGGCACGCGGCCGGTCACCCCGGCCTGCGACCCGGCCGAGATGGGTGACCTGCCGGCGTACGCGAGTGTCGGCTCACCCGGCACCGGGGAGGCGACGGTGACGCTGTGCGGCGCCTACGAGCTGGACGCCGGCCTGGTCCACCCGCTGATCCGGGACCTGCCCGACCTGATCCACGTCCCGGCGCAGTGGGGCCGGCACCCGCACCTGCGCGCCACCGTCGACCTGCTCGCCGCCGAGCTGACCGAGCCGGGGCCCGGCGCCGAGGCGCTGGTCCCGGCGCTGCTCGACACCATGCTGGTCTACCTGCTGCGCACCTCGCTGACCGGCGAACACCCGACCGGGTGGGCCGCCGCGCTGGCCGACCCGGTGACCGGCGCCGCGCTGCGGGCCATCCACCGGGAGCCGGGCCGGCCGTGGACGGTGGCCGCGCTCGCCGCCGAGGGCGGGCTGTCGCGGGCGCCGTTCGCCCGCCGGTTCGCCGACCTGCTCGGTCAGCCGCCGATGAGCTATCTGACCTGGTGGCGGCTGACCGTGGCGGCCGGGCTGCTGCGGCGCACCGACACCACGCTCGGCGCGATCGCCGGCCAGGTGGGGTACGCGTCGGAGTTCGCCTTCGCGGCGGCGTTCAAGCGCCGCTTCGGGGTGGCGCCGGGCCGCTACCGCCGTCAGCTCGCGGCGTGACGCACCGCCACGATCCCCGGCAGGTGCGCCACCTCGGCGTCCAGCGCCGGGAACACTCCCGGGCTGGACATCTCGATCTCCCAGAAGTACGGCACCCGCATCCCGGAGTCCCCGGTGAGCCGGCCGCCGCCGCAGTAGGCGTCCCGGTACTCCGCGTCGGTCGGGTCGTAGTGGAACGACCAGCCCCGGGTGCCCCACACCCGGCCGATCGCCGCCTCCGCGAGGTTGCGCTGCTCGGCGGTGGCGTCCTGAGCGACGTAGACCCGGGCCACCCGGCTGTGTTCCACACTCGACGCCGGCGGGTCCGCGGGCGGTCCGACCGGTGTGCAGGAGGCGATCGCCGCGGAGTTCCAGCCGGTCGCGGCGACCACGCCGGCGAGCACCACCACGGCCGGGATCACCGCGCGCAGCCGGGCCGCGGCCAGTGCCAGCAGCGCCAGGCCGGCGATCACCACGCCCGCCTCGCCGGTGAGCACCCGCAGGCCGAGCCAGACCACCTCGTCGCCGGGGCGCTCCGGATCCCACGACCAGAGGCCGCCGAGCAGCGCCGCGAACAGCGTCAGCAGCACGGTCATCCAGGCCATCGCGCCGGCCGCGGCGCTGCGGAACTCGTGGCCCTCGCTGCGGCGGCTCGCCCAGCCGGTGAGCAGCCACCCGGCCAGCGCGCCGATCAGTCCCCCGGCCACCGCGACGACCGTCAGCCACCCCGGCGCCGACCGGGAGAGGGTGAAGCTGGCGGCGCCGTCCGAGTCGTACCAGGCGCGGCCCTCCCAGTGGACGGCGCTGAACTCCAGCACCAGCCCGTCGGTCGTCGCCCAGAAGCCGGCCTCCGCGCTGACCGGTTCGCTCGACCGGTCCTCCTCGACGGTGAGCGCACCCCGGATGTCCCAGCCGGCCGCGGCCAGCCGGTCCCGGGCGCCCTCCGCGTAGGCCCGCACGTCCTGGGTGGCGCCGGTGTGGTCGACCCAGTAGTCGGCGTACCCGAACTCGGTGGTCTCCCCGTCGGCGCTCGGCACGAACGGCTCCGCGTCGCCGCCGCCCCAGACGTGCAGCCCGGGGAAGACGGTCGCCTTCAGCTCGTCCGCAACCGGCAGGCTCGGCGCGAACTCCCAGCCCAGCCGGGCCGCGCCCGCCGCGCCGAGCAGCCCGGAAGCCAGCGAGACCAGGGCGGCGAGGACCACGATCGCGGTGCCTGCCGGGCGCCCCAGCCGCGCCCGCAGGCCGAAGCGCACCAGATTGACGGCCTCGCGCCAGGTCGGCCGGGCCCGGTCCGGCGGGGCGCATTCGAGCAGCGTGCCGAGCATCTCCGCACGCCGCGGCCCGGGCGGGTAGCAGCGCAGCAGCCACCGATAGCGCCGTGCCAGCCGCGCGGTCACGACGACACCGGCCCGAGGCCGAACCGCCGGCGCGCGGCCAGTTGGGCGGTGGCGGCGTCCACGCTCGCCCGCAGGCGTTCGGTCTCGGCGTCCAGCGCCGACGCCCCCTCGCTGGTGAGCCGGTAGTAGCGTCGCGGTCGCCCGTCCACGACCTCCTCCCGGTCCGCTTCGACGAGGCCGAGCGCGGCCAGCCGGTCCAGCGCGGCGTAGAGGGTGCCTGCCTGCAGGGTGACCCGGCCGTCGGACAGGCGGGTGACCTCTTGGATCACCCCGTAGCCGTGCCGGGGTTCGGGAGCTAGAGCGGTGAGGATCCAGAAGGTGGGCTCACGCATGGATGCGACCATGGCCGCCAATATAAAGATGATCTGACTATAAGGTCAAACCCCGATTCGGTACGCCCTCAGCGCGCTCCCCTGCCTACCGCTACCCAACCGCTCAGCCCAGCGGCCGATCCGGGGCTGCGGTCCAGGACCCAATGCCGCCCTGCAGCGGCCTGCGTGCACCCGCTGTCGCAGGTGGGGACATCTGTGGGCCTATGGCGTCTGCCGGAGTCCGTGCTCGACGATGTTCCGCGCGCAAGGGCACCGCGTCGATCGTGCGGCCTTCGCTGCACACCGGCTGACGGTCCGCGCTGCCTCAACGGCTCCACCACAGCACTACACGACAGCCCACCACACCAGCCGACCACCAGCGCCGCCCCAACCCCGCCACCACAGCACTACACGACAGCCCACCACACGAGCTGACCACCAGCGCCGCCCCAACCCCGCCACAACAGCACTACACGACAGCCCACCACACGAGCTGACCACCAGCGCCGCCCGAACAGCACTGCTCGACAGCGCGCGTCTCCGGTGGGCGCAAATCGGCACGACCTCCGCAACATGGTCAGCGGTCGGCGGTGCGCTCGGGCTCCCGGCGAAGAGGAGCTGCTGGTTGCCGTCCCCTCGTAGCGTGGATGACGGCCGGCCGAGGAGGGCTGATGACCGAAGTGGAGTCGAAGCAGCTTCGCCGGACCATCGTGCGGGCGGCACTGCCCCTCATGGCGGAGCTCCACTCGCTGACCACGGCACAGATCGCCGCCGCGGCCGGGGTCGGTGAAGCCGATCTTCTGGCTGTCTTCGCCGATCGGGAGGCGGTCGAGCAGGCGTGCTTCGCGTCGCTCGTGGACGACGTGGGCGCTGCCGTCGACTCCGCCGAGGAACTGCGGAGAGTCGCGGAAATCCGCGCGGATCAGCCGCTCGCGGCGCGCCTCGCCGAGGTGATCGACATCATCGACGCCTACTACCGCCGGGTCCGTCGCAATCTCGCCGACCTGTATGCCGGATTCGGCACGGCGGAAGCGCACCGGTCCGGCCGTCAGGAGGATCTCGGTTCGTTCGGCGGAGTGCCCGAGTTCCGGCAAGCCGTCGCGAGGTTGCTGGAGCCGCACGCGCCACAGCTGCGCTTTCCCGCTGACGCCCTCGCGGAGGCCTTCATCGCCCTGATCGTCAGCAGGGCGCGGCCCGACCGGTCCCCGCTTCCGGCCACACAGATCGTCGACCTCTTCCTGCGCGGCGCCCTGGACGCCCGCACTCCGGGTCTCCGCCGGCCTCAGCGGCCGTGATAGACGACACCGTCGAGGCTCGGGTCGGCGAAGGCCGCCGCATTCGTGAGGTGCCCGTCGTACGGGCCGACCTTGGTCACCGTGGCACCGTCCCGGAAGACGATCTGCAGGCCGTGCTCGGGTTCCCAGTCGCAGTTGCACTCGACCGAGACGTAGACGTGCCGGTCGCCGTGGGAATCCCGGCTGACGACGGGTTCCTGCCCCGGCCGGACGTGGTCGAGGACGTCGTGCGGCCCGTCGATCTCGACGCGGCCGTCGTCGGACACCTGCTCCGTCACGTCGCGGTAGTAGGCGTAGATCGCGGGAGCGGCGGCCTCCAGCGCTGACCGGTCCAGCGCGAGAAACCGGCGGATCGCCGCGTGGAAGTCCTCCGGGGCATCGTCGTCGTCATAGCCGTCGAGGACGATGCGGCAGCGCGCCGCCCCGAGCACCTCGACGGTCGTCGGCGGACCGTAGTGCCAACCGAGGTCGTCGTCCTTCTCGAAGGTGCCGAGTCCCGGGATCTCCATGCCGCGACCGTAACCGACCGGCTGTAGTGGCTGAGCGGCGCGCTGTCAGAGCTCCGGCGTGTTGTCCGCCTCGCGCAGCTGTGCGACGACGTGCTGCTGCAACGCCTCCTGGTAGGTGCGGGCGAACCGCCCCAGCCGGTCGATCTCGTCCAGCATGTCGGCGCGGCCGGTGGCCAGCTCCTCCATCGCCTTGGCGTGGTTGCGCTGGGCGTCGCCCTCGATCGTGGTGGCGCGCAGCCGGGCGTCGCTGACCATCTGGTCGGCCTGCTCGTTCGCGCCGGCCAGCACGTCGCCGGACTCACGCTCGGCGTCGCGCAGGTATTCGTCGGCGGTGCGCTGGGCCATCATCAGCACCCGCTCGTCGCCGCCGGTGGGGGCGGGCGCCGGGGGTGGCTGGCGGCGGGCGTTCTCGAGCTCGGCCTGCAGGCTGCGGGCGTGCTGCTCGGCCCGGTCGCGGGCGGCGACGAGCCGGTCCAGCTGGGCGGCGAGGCCGGCCATCTCGTTGTCGAGGACGACGGTCGAGGACGGGTCGGCGCCGCGCCGGAGCTCGTCCTTGAGGGCCGCGTTGTCCTCCAGGAGGCGGATCATCTCCTGCTCGGCTTCGTCGAGGAAGGCGTCCACCTCCTCCTCGCCGTAGCCTCGTTTGCCCATCGGGGGCTTCTTGAAGGCCACGTTGTGGATGTCTGCGGGCGTCAGCGGCATCCTGCTCCTCGATTCGTCGGATCAGAGGACGAGCCTACGCGGTCCGCGCCATCACCCGATGTGCCCGAGCAGTGTGCGGACCGCCCCGGCGGGCGGCACGCGCGGCCCGGACCAGATGGCCCGCAGCTCACGCCGCAGGTAGAGGCCGGCGACGGGAATCTCCCGCAGTCGCCCGGTGCGCAGGTCGTCACCGGCGGCAAGGCGGCTCACCACCGCGGGGGCCGCGCCGGCGAGGACGGCGGCGCGCACCGCGGCGGCGGTGGAGAGTTCCAGGGCCGGCGGCACCTGTGCCAGGTCGCCGAGCGCGGCGGTGAGCGAGTCGCGCGTGCCGGATCCGGACTCGCGGGTGACCAGCGGCGTTCCGGCCAGTTCGGCCGCGGTCACCCCGGTCCGGCGGCGGGTCCACGGGTGGCCGGGCGGCACGACCACGACCAGGTCGTCGTGGCCGACCACCCGGCTGCGCAGGCCCGCCGGAACGGTCGGTCCCTCGATGAACCCGAGGTCGGCGGCCCCGTCGCGCACCTGCTCGACGGCGTGGTCGCTGTTGGTGGCGGTGAGCACGACCCGGATCGGCGTCTCACCCCGCCGGGCCGCGTCGGCGTGCAGGCTGACCAGCCACCCGGGCAGCAGGTGCTCGGCGACGGTGAGGCTGGCGCTGACCCGCAGCGTGCTGCGACTGTCGTCCCGCAGCGCGGCGAGCCCCGCGTCGACCTCGGCGGCTAGCCGCAGCAGCCGGTCGGCCCACTGGGCGACCACCGCGCCCTGCTCGGTGAGCCGGGTGCCGCGCGGCGTGCGGGAGGCGAGCCGTACCCCGGTGCGGGTCTCCAGGGCGGCGAGCCGTGCGGAGACCGCCTGCTGGGTGAGGCCGGCCTCGCGGCCGGCAGCGCTGAGGCTGCCGGTCCGCGCCACCGCGAGCAGGATCTCCAGGGCGGGCAGGTCCGGCATGCGCGGGCTCAGGGTCACAACCGGTCATGGTACGGGGCCACAAACGCTCTTTGTGACACCACAACAGCGGCCCCGCTACCGGGTGCGGGCCGCGAGCAAGATCGTGGAACGGTGAGCAGACACCTGGCCCCCAACTGGTTCACCGCCGTCATGGGCACCGGCATCGTCGCGACCGCAGCGGTGTCCCTGCCGGTCTCCGGCCTGCGCCCGTTCGCCACCGCGTTCTGGCTGCTCGCCGCCACCCTGCTGGCCGTTCTCGGGACCGCGCTGGTGCGCCAGTGGCGCCATCACCCGCGGATCGCCCGCGCGCATCTGGCCGACCCGGTGATGGCCGGCTTCTACGGCGCTCTGGCGATGGCCCTGCTGACTGTCGGCACCGGCGCGCTGCTGCTCGGGCCGGACGGCTTCGGGGTGGCCGTCGCCTGGGTGCTGTGGACCGCCGGCACGGTGTGCGGGCTCGTCACCACGGTCGCCGTGCCGTACCTGCGGTTCACCCGGCCGGGCAGCGACCGGCCGGCGCCGACCTGGCTGATCCCGGTGGTGCCGCCGATGGTCTCAGCCGCGGGCGGCGCCCTGCTGGTCCCGCACACCCCGGCCGGCGAGCCGCGGCTGGCGCTGCTGCTCGCCTGCTACGCGATGTTCGGGATCAGCCTGATCGCGGCGCTCGTGCTGATCACGCAGATCTGGCAGGAGCTCACCACCGGCACGGCCGGCCCGAACCGCGCGGTGCCCACGCTGTGGATCGTGCTCGGCCCACTCGGCCAGGCGGTCACCGCTGCCAACCTGCTCGGTGCCGCGGCCACCCATGCCCTTCCCGCGCCCCACGCCGGCGCCCTGGCTGCTTTCGGGGTGGTGCTCGGCGTACCTCTCTGGGGTTTCGCTCTGCTCTGGGCCTGCCTGGCGGCGGCCGTGACGTGGCGTGCCGTGCGCGCCCACCTGCCGTTCTCGCCGGCCTGGTGGTCGTTCACCTTCCCAGTGGGCACCTGCGTGACCGGCACGTCGGCTCTGGCCGCGCAGACCGGCTCGGCGACGCTACGGGTCCTGGCGGTGGCCCTGTACGCCGTGCTGGTCACCGCCTGGTCGATCGTCGCCGCCCGCTCGCTGGCCGCGCTGTGCCGGCACCGCGCATCGGAGATAGACGTTCTTGACTCCCGACGTGTGAGCGTTAACACTCTGGAAACGTGAGATCCCTGCTGGCGCTCATCGCCGTCCTGCCCATGCTCACCGCAGCCGCCCCCGCCGACGGCCCCCTGCTCTGGTACAAACTCGACGAGACCGCCGGAACCGTCGCGGCCGACTCCTCCGGCCACGGCCGCGACGGCACCGTGCACGGCACGGCCGGCTGGTCCGGTGCGCAAGGACTGGGCTTCAACGGCACGGACACCTACGTGCGGGTGCCCGACGACGTCCTCGAGGGCCTCGACGAGGTCAGCGTGGCCTTCGACGTCCGGATCGACCCGGCGCAGGCGACCCCGTACTTCCTCTACGGCTTCGGCAACACCGACCCGGCCACCGGGCACGGCAACGGCTACCTGTTCGCCACCGGCACCAGCTTCCGCACGTCGATCTCGCTCAGCAACTGGACCGGCGAGCAGAACACCCGCCCGGCCGACGGGCACAACCTCGGCCGCGGCATGTGGAAGCACGTCACCTACACGCAGAGCGGCACCACCGGCACGCTCTACGAGGACGGTGTGCCGGTCGCCACGAACGAGAACGTCAGCATCCGGCCGAGCGCCATCGGCGGCGGCGCCACCAGCGCGAACTACCTGGGCCGTTCGCTCTACGCCGGCGACCGGTACTTCCAGGGCCGGATGCGCGACGTGCGGGTCTACGACCGGGCGATCACCGCCGGCGAGGTGGCCGCGCTGGCCGCGCCGTCGAACGCCGAGGCGGTCGCGGCCGACACCGCAGCCCTCGACCTCGGCGACACCAGCGGCCTCACCGCCGACCTGACACTGCCGAGGACGGTCGCGAACGGCACCACGATCACCTGGGCCAGCAGCGATCCCACGGTCGTCACCGCCACCGGCCGGATCACCCGGCCGGCGCAGGGCGAGCCGGACGCGCCAGCCACCCTCACCGCGACCGTCCAACGCGGTGCGGCCACCGGCACCAGGAGCTTCCCGATTTCCGTACGGGCGCAGGCAAGCGATGCGGAGAACGCCGAAGCCGCGGCGCGAGCCCTCGTCGTGCACAACCTCGGCGACGTACGCGGAAACCTCACGCTCCCGGCCACCGCGACCTGGCGGTCCAGCGACCCGGAGATCATCTCGCCCACCGGGGTGGTGCACCGGCCGGCGAGCGGCACCCGGCAGGTCGTGCTGACCGCGACCGTGACCTCCGGCAGCGCCACGGCCACCCGCGAGTTCACCGCGACCGTGCCACCGCTGCCGAAGAAGGAGCCCTACGCCGGTTACCTGTTCAGCTACTTCACCGGTGAGGGCTACCGCAACGGCGAGCAGGTCTACCACGCGCTGAGCGACGGCAACGACCCGCTGCGCTGGCGCGAGGTGAACGACGGGCAGCCGGTGCTGACCTCCACGAAGGGCACCACCGGCCTGCGCGACCCGTTCATCATCCGCTCGCCGGAGGGCGACAGGTTCTACCAGATCGCCACCGACCTCAAGATCCACGGCAACGGGGACTGGGACGCCGCGCAGCGCACCGGCAGCAAGTCGATCATGGTGTGGGAGTCGACCGACCTGGTCACCTGGACCGACCAGCGCCTGGTGCAGGTCTCCCCGGAGACCGCCGGCAACACCTGGGCGCCGGAAGCCTTCTACTCGCGCAACCTCGGCGCCTACGTGGTCTTCTGGGCCTCGAAGCTCTATGCCGCCGACGACCCTGGCCACACCGGCAGCTCCTACAACCGGATGATGTACGCGACCACCCGCGACTTCCACACGTTCAGCGAGCCGAAGGTGTGGAAGGACCCCGGCTACTCGGTGATCGACTCGACGATCATCGAGCACGACGGCGTCTACCACCGGATCACCAAGGACGAGCGGAACAACTCGTCCAGCTCGCCGTGCAGCAAGTTCCTGATCCAGGAGAAGGCCACCGACCTGCTCGACCCGGAGTGGGACTTCGTGGCCGAGTGCATCGGCTCCGGCGCGCTCAGCCGGGGCGAGGGACCGCTGGTCTTCAAGTCGAACACCGAGGAGAAGTGGTACCTGTTCATCGACGAGTACGGCGGCCGCGGCTACGTGCCGTTCTCCACCACCGACCTGAACTCCGGCGTCTGGACCCCGGAGACGTCGTACAGCCTGCCGTCGCGGCCCCGGCACGGCACGGTCCTGCCGGTCACGGCGGCCGAGCACGAGCGGATCTCGGCCCGCTACGAGCAGCCACCGCCCGCGCCGGGCCTGCGGCTGCGCTACCAGTTCGACGAAGGCTCGGGGACGGTCGCGAAGGACTCGTCGGGCAACGGGTTCGACGGCGCCTATCAGCGGACCCCGGCGTGGGGCACCGGGGTCGAGGGCGGCTCGTTCACGATGGCCGGTGGGGCGAACTCGCCGTACGTGACCATTCCGAACGGCGTGCTCCAGGGCGCTTCGGAGGTGACCGTCTCGCTCTGGGCCCGGTGGAGCGCCTCCACCACCGCCAACCAGTGGATCTACGGGCTCGGGCCGGACAGCACGAAATACCTTTTCACGAGCCCGCGCAACGGCGGCGGGGTGCTCTTCTCGGCGATCACCACGGGCAGCTGGCAGGCCGAGTCGAAACTGCCGCACACCACCGCCCTGCCCGGCGGCAGCTGGCAGCACCTGGCGGTCACGGTGCAGGGCGACACCGCGGTCATGTATCTCAACGGGGTGCGGGTGGCGACCGCGACCGGGGTGAGCGTGAAGCCGTCCGAGCTGTACGACGCGTCCAAGCCGTACAGCGGTTACGTGGGGCGGTCGCTGTACGCGGCGGACCCGAACTTCGCCGGTGAGGTGGACGACTTCCGGATCTACAACACCGCCCTGTCCGCCGGCGAGATCCTGACCCTGGCCGGGAAGTCGGCCGGGGTCGCCGGGGTGGCCCTGCCGCAGCTGAAGGTCGACGCGATCGTCGACGACGCCACGTCCACGATCAGGCTGCCGGTGCGCCCCGGCACCGCCCTGACGTCACTGGCCCCGGCGTTCACCCTGGCCGAGGGCGCGACGATCAGCCCGGCCTCCGGCACGGCGCGGGACTTCAGCGCGCCGGTCACGTACGAGATCACCGGAGCCGACGGCCGGAAGCGGACCTGGACCGTCGCCGCTCTGGTGATGCGAAGCCCGGTCCTGCCGGGCCTGTATGCCGACCCGAACATCACGGTCTTCGGCGACACCTTCTGGATGTACGCCACCACCGACGGATTCCCCGGCTGGTCCGGCACCAAGTTCCAGGCGTTCTCCTCGAAGGACCTGGTCAACTGGACCGACCACGGGGTGATCCTCGACCTGGGACCGGACGTCTCGTGGGCGGACGACAGCGCCTGGGCGCCGGCGATCGCGTCACGCAACGGCAGGTACTACTTCTACTTCAGCGGTGGCGGCCCCACCGGCGGGAAACACCTCGGGGTGGCGGTCGCCGACTCCCCCGCCGGGCCGTTCACCGACGCCCTCGGGAAACCGCTGGTCCCGGCCGGCACGTACAGCGGGCAGATGATCGACCCGGCGGTCTTCACCGACGACGACGGGAAGTCCTACCTGTACTGGGGCAACGGGAGCTCGTACCAGGTGCCGCTCGGCGACGACATGGTGTCGTTCGACCCGGCGCAGGTGCGCACCTACCAGCCGGCCGGCTACAACGAGGGCAGCTTCGTGATCAAGCGGGGCGGCACCTACTACCTCATGTGGTCGGAGAACGACACCCGCAGCCCGGACTACCGGGTGGCGTACGCGACCGGCGCTTCCCCGCTCGGCCCGTGGAGCGAGCGGGCCGGCGTGATCCTGCAGAAGGACCCGTCCCTCGGCATCCTCGGCACCGGGCACCACTCGGTGGTGCGGGTTCCGGGCAGCGACGACTGGTACACCGCCTACCACCGCTTCGCCATACCCGGCGGCGACGGCACGCACCGCGAGACCACCATCGACCGGCTGCGGTTCCGCGCCGACGGCTCCCTGGAGCCGGTCGTGCCGACCCTGGAGAGCGTCGACCCGGTCACCGTCGCCTCCGCCGGGGCGGACGTGTCCGGCGGCGAGGGCGCGGCGATCGCGCTCACCGGCGCGGTGTCCAACGCGGCCAACCGGGCGACGTGGACCTATCGGTCCAGTGACGGGGTGGACGCCGGTGCGGCCTGCGTCTTCGCCGACCCGCACGATCCGGGCACCACGGTGACCTGCACGGACGACGGCGACTACACGGTCACGCTGACCGCCGGCGGCAGCAGCGACAGCGCGACCGTCACGGTGGGCAACGCCGAGCCGGTCGCCACCGTACCGGGCGGGCGGCCCGCGCCGAACGCGCCGATCGCCACCCGCACGCCGGTCACCCTCACCGTGCCGGTGCGTGACGCGGGCGGCAACGACGCGCTGACCTGCGCCGCGGAGTGGGGCGACGGCAGCACGGCGGCGGGCACGATCGCCGCCGGCACGTGCACGGTCCGGCACGCCTATCCGGCGGCCGGGGCCTTCCGGCCCCGCGTCACGGTCACCGACGACGACGGCGCGAGCCGGCAGATCACCATGCCGTACGTGGTGACGTACGTGCCGAGCAGCGGGCAGGTGGCCGGGGCCGGATGGTCCGGGACGGCGGACTTCGCGTTCACCGCCCGGGCCGGAGCGACCGGGGGCAGCACCTGGCTGCGGGCGCCCGGGCTGGAGTTCGTCTCGACCAGCCAGGGTCCGGCGCTGGCCGGGCTGACCACGGCGGTCTACACCGGCACCGGCACGGTCGACGGGACCGCCGGCTACCGGTTCGCGGTCACCGTCACCGACCTGCGCGGCGGCGACCGGATCGACGTGACCGTCTGGCACGCCCGTACCGGAAAGGTCGTCTACGACCTGGCCCGGACGCTGCCGGCCCGCCTCGACGGCGGCGGGATCGTCGTGACCCCACGCCTGAGGGCCGGCATCCGGTGAGCCCGGGCGTCACGGCTGCGGCCCCCTACCGCAGCCGTGGCGCCCGCCCGGTGGTTCAGTGCCGGAAGCTGCCGACGATGTCGGTGAGATCGGTGGCCAGGCGGGTGAGGTCGTCCGCGGCCTGCTGCGTGGTGCGCGCGCCCTCGGCGGTCGCGGCCGCCACGTCGGCGACACCCGAGACGGTCTGGGCGACGTCACCGCTGTTGCCGGCCGCCTCCGCCACCGACCGGCTCATCTCGGCCGTGGTCGCGGTCTGCTCCTCGACCGCCGAGGCGATCGTGGTCGTGTAGTCGCCGATGCTGCCGATCACCTCGGTGATCTCCTCGATCGCCGCGGCCGCCGCCGTGCTGGAGTTCTGGATCGCGCCGATCCGGGCGGTGATCTCCTCGGTGGCCTTGGCGGTCTGCTGGGCCAGCTCCTTCACCTCACCGGCGACCACCGCGAACCCCTTGCCCAGCTCGCCCGCGCGGGCCGCCTCGATCGTGGCGTTGAGGGCGAGCAGGTTGGTCTGCTCCGCGATGCTGGTGATCAGCTTGACCACCTCGCCGATCTCGGCGCTCGCCGTACCCAGCTCGGCGACCTGCGCGTTGGTGCGGTTGGCGACACCCATCGCCCGCTGGGCGACCTGGGCGGCCTGGCCCGCGTTCGAGGCGATCTCGGTGATCGAGGCGCTCATCTCGTCGGCGCCGGCGGCGATCGCCTGCACGCCGGCGTTGACCACCTCGGTGGCCCGGGTCGCCGTGCCGGCCTTCTCCGCCACGTCGCCGGCGCCGGCCTGCAGCTGGGCGCTGACCACCGACAGCTCCTCGGCGGCCGCGGCCAGGCTCACCGCGGTCTGCGACATCCGGCCCCCGATGATCTCGCGCAGCCGGGCAGTGGTGGAGTCCAGGGCGGTGGCGAGCTCACCCACCTCGTCATGGGTTCGCATGCCCGCGGTGACGGTCAGGTCACCCTGTTCGACCTGGCGCAGCGTCCCGACCACCCGGGACAGTCGGGCGCTGATCGACCGGGCGGCAACGTACCCGACGGCCAGGGCGAGGAGCACACCGAGAACGATGAAGACGATCAGGAGTGTGCGAGCGGACTGGTAGGTCGACTCGGCATCGTGCGCGGCCTGCTCGGCCTGCGCCGACTCCATCTGGCCCAGGGCGGTCAGCGCCTCGCTGACCCGGTCGAAGGACTCGTCGTACGTGGTGTTGGCGATCTTGCCGGCCTCCGCCGTCCGGCCGGCGCGGCTCAACGGCAGCACCTGCTCGTTGGCGAGCTTGCGCATCTCGGCGAGCGCGGTCTCGAACTCGTCGCGCGCGGCCGCCTTCTCACTGGTCGCCTCGCGGGCGGAGTAGCGGGCCCAGGCGGCGTCCACCTGGTCACGGAAGCTGGTGATCCCCTGGTCCATCTCGGCCATCGCCGCCGCGTCGGTGCTGATCACGTGCCGCAGGATCGTCCCGCGAACCTCGTTGACGTAGCCGTCGACCTCGGCCAGCTCGGTGGACGGAACCAGGTTGCGTTCGAAGATGCCGCCGCCCTTCTCGTCGACCGCGGCGAGCTGGGAGATGCCGACGATGCCGGCCACCACCGCGGCCAGCACGGCGACCAGCACCCCCGACAAGACCTTGCCGAGCACCGGCAGGTCACCCCACAGGTTGCGGCCGGACCGCGCACCGGTTTCGTCAGTCACCGCTGGACTCCTTCAGCGTCCTGGACGCGCATAGCACCTAGAGGACCAGCGAATACCATCGAAGCGCACGATGTAACCGAAAAGCGCAAATCGCCAGGATTCCGCGCTAGCCGGACCGTCCGGTCCCGAAACCCGGCAGCATCCGCTCGGTCAGCACCCGCCCGGTCGCCAGCTGCGCCTCCGCCCGGCGGCGCCGCTCGGCCACCACCGCGGCCAGCAGGAACCACGGCTGCGTGCCGGGTGGCGGGGGCGGCGTCACCCGGGCGTACACCTCGGCGGCGAGCTCGTCACGCAGCCGGCTCAGGGCCGGCTCGCGGAACCCGGGCGCGCGGGACAGGAACTGGCGGGCCGCCAGGGCCAGGTCGTCGCCGACCCCGGACAGGTCGGCCACCGACGCCCAGCCGGCCAGCGCCGCCGGCATCATCGGGGCGGGCACCCACGGCGCCGGCCGGCGGACGTGCACCACCAGGGTGCCGGCGGCCAGATCACCGAGCCGGCGGCCCCGGTCCGACGACAGCATCGTGCCCAGGCTGACCACCCAGGTGAGCGGCAGCAACAGCAGGCCCGGCCACTCGACGGCCAGTCCCACCAGGGCCCGGGTGAACGCGTGCCGCATCCGGATCGGGCCGCCGTCCTCACGGATCACCCGCAACCCGACGATCGCCTTGCCCAGGCTGCGGCCATTCGTGAGCGTCTCCACCACCGTCGGGTAGCCGAGCACCGTCACGATCAGCAGCACCCGCAGCGCGGTGTCGAGCAGCGCGTCGTCGACCAGGTCACCGGGCAGCACCGACAGGCTGATCAGGGCCAGGATGAACAGCACGAAACCCACGCCGGCCTGCGCGGCGATGTCGAAGATCAGCGCCAGGGCCCGGGCGCCGAGCCGGGCCGGGCGCAGATCGAGCTCGACCGCCTCGGCGTTGACCAGCGTTGCGTTCACCCGGACAGTGAACACGATGCCCGCCGCCGCGGCGCCAGCGGCTACGCTCACGCCCGTGGATCTCGACGCGTACGTGCTGGAACGCGCCGGCGAGTGGGAGCGGATGGAACAGCTCGCGAGCCGGCGGCGGCTGACCGCGGCCGAGGCCGACGAGCTGGTCGTGCTCTACCAACGGGCCACCACCCACCTGTCGGTGATCCGCAGCCGTACCCCCGACCCGGTGGTGGTGGCCGACCTGTCCCGCCGGCTGCTGGCCGGCCGCGCCGCGATCAACCGCGGCGGCCGGCTCTCCTGGCGGCCGGCGCTGCACTTCTTCACCGACCGGTTCCCCGCCGAGCTGTACCGCACCCGCTGGTGGTGGCTCGCCATGTCGGCCGTGCTGACCACCCTGGCCGGCGTGCTGATCTGGTATGTCGCCGCCCACCCCGACGTGGCATCGCTGTTCCTGTCCGAAGCGGACATCACCCGGCTGGTCGAGCGGGACTTCGTCGGCTACTACAGCGAGTACCAGGCGCAGAACTTCGCCGGCCAGGTGTGGACGAACAACGCGCTGCTCACCGCCCAGTGCATCGCCGCCGGCGTCCTGGTGGTCCCGGTCTTCTACCTGCTCGGCGTGAACCTGCTCAACGTGGGCGTCACCGGCGGCGTGATGGTCACCGCCGACGCCGGCGACACCTTCCTGACCTACATCACCCCGCACGGCCTGCTGGAGCTGACCTGCCTGTTCATCGGCGCCGGCGTCGGCCTGCGCATCGGCTGGGCCTGGATCGCCCCCGGCCCGGCCCGCACCCGCCGCGCGGCCCTGGCCGACCGGGCCCGCAGCGGCATGCTGATCGCGGTCGGCATGGTGCCGACGTTGCTGGTCGCCGGCCTGCTGGAGGCGTATGTGACCCCGTCCCCGCTGCCGCCGTCCGTGCGCATCGGCATCGGCGCGCTGGTCTGGCTGCTCTTCCTGGCCTACGCCCTGGTGCTGGGCCGCGGCGCCCAGTCCCGCCGCAAGGCCGACGAGGAGACCGGCTACGAGCTACCCACCGCCTGAGCCTGTCGTTTAACCTTCGACCCCCACCGGCGTCACGGCGAAGCAGCCCTGCGCGTCGTCGGCGGCGCCTACAGCGAGTGCCGGCCGACTCGGCCGGGCGCGAGCATAGGCCGGGCCCTTTGTGCCTTCTCAGCGGCAGTAGAGGACGTCGCGCGCCGGTAGTCTTCCGCGGTGGGGTGGCCGGCAGGACTGCCACCGGACGGATCGGGCACTTGCCGATGTCCGGGTGTGGCGGCGGACCCCGCCTGGGACGGCGCCCGCCGCACGTCACGGCTCGATGCAGAGCGTCACCACTCGAAACCCCACTCGTAGCCCTGCGTCGTTGCGCCGCTATCGGCACTGGCCGCGGCCGGGGTCAGCACCCCGGCCACGGCGAAGGCCAGGGCCAGCACGCCCGCGACAATCACTCGCTTCATTCCGCCTCCCTTCTCAGGTCGATTCACTCAGGTCGGCCCACCTCCAACCGGCCGTGGCGACTGTATCGACGTAAAGAGATGAATCTGCGGCGCAAGATCTCGCGTAACCTCGCAGGAGGCCCAAAAGCGACGCCAGAATTGCTGGTCAGGCCTGCTCTGGGCGGTTACTGCGAGATCTGGAACCGGGCGTGGAACGGGACCTTGACAGTCCGAGCCCTCCCGGCGGGCGCCGAGGCGAAGCGGCCCGGCCAGGACGAGTAGGCCTCCACTCAACCGACAGTCGACGCGACGCCGGATGTCTTCCCCTTCCCACTGTTGACTCCCCCGTCGCCGGCATCCTGCGAGCCCGCCAGCTCCGCATCCGCCGCGATCACGTCTCCGATCAGGCGGGATCACGACCGGTCAACCGAGCGCGACGCACCCCCGGAGACCGACCAGCGCTGGTGTACTCGTGGCGGCAGCGGTATCCGACCCGTCCATTGACCCCATGCCCGAACTACCCGCCACCACAGAGCTCACACTCCGGGAGGCCGGTCAGCGCGTACCCAGCGGACGCTCATCCTGGCTGGATCCTTCTGGCCTAACGCAGACGAGCAAGATCCCGTCGGATGTAGCGCAGGTGCGCCCATTCCTCCTCCAGGATCACGCGAATGCAGTCACCAACGCTGGGACGCCAGTCACCGGCACCCCACGGGTTCTCGCGTTCCTCAGCGAGTAGCTCCGTGGTGGCCGTAGCCAGGAAATCGGCCACCAGCCGCTGTCGCTCGGCACGCACCTCGAGAATCTCCGCGTAAGTCGGCGGGTCCACACGGAAAATCGACACATCGAAGCCCATCTCGTCGGCACCGCTGAAAATCTGGCCGATCTCGTGGAACGGCTGTGGCACCCGCAGGATCGCGCCGCGGAGCCAAGCGTCGGTCGCCAGGATCAGGTGCCGCAGGGTTTGAGCCAAGGACCATTCGTCTTCGACGTGGGCGTCCACCAGGTCCGGCGGCGTGCCCGCCACCGTCGTCTGCCACGCGGATTGCACAGCGACCCAACCCTCGCGCAGTCCCTCGGGCGTCTGTGCCTTCTGCAGTTCCCGTCCCGGGAACTGCCGGTTGAGCTCGGCATCCACAAGCGGCACCACGTCGACCCCGTTGACGAAGAGGCTGCCGAAGAACAGGTCGTGGCTGTCGATGTCGAGTCCGTCCACGTCAACGCCACGCATCGTCACACCGCTGACATCGGAGAACCGCAGGGTGGCGCCCTTGAAACTGGCCTTGACGAAGGTCGCGCCCTCGAACTCCCTCGTGCTGGAATACGTCGTCATCGCTCTATCATCACGGCTGAGGAGAGAGATGCCGGCCCGGGACATGCGGCCCATCCCTGGCGAGTGCCGTGTAACACCGCATAGAGGCATCGCAAGAATGCCCGAATCATGCATTCTCGGCGGCATGCAGGCAAGTGCGTCACCTGCAGTAATAGCGACCATTTAGCAAAATCAGCCGAGCGAACGGCAGACTGACACCGTCGAGGGAGGGTGCGTGGCTGAAGGTCGTCCTTGGTGGCACAACGGAACGGCGCTGTGGTCGATGGCCTTGTCCTCGATGTGCCTTCTCATCTCGCGCTTGCTCGACGACCCGCATGACAACTTCGGCGGCCCAGCTGATCCTTAGCGGGGCGCGGCTGGAGAACACCACCGGGCCCGCCCTGATCGCCGACTACCTGCGCACGGACCAAAGTGTGGTCCTGAACAGCGATTTCACCGCCACTGGGGTGGGCGGCCTAGGCACGCTCCGGCTGGTCGGTGCCCATATCGGCGGCCAGCTCAACTTCGAGAAGGGACGGCTGGAGAACGCCGCCGGGCCCGCCCTGATCTCGGGCGCGCGCGTCGTTGATGACATGTTATTGCACGACGAATTCACCGCCGTCGGGGCCGACGTGAGGGGCATGATTCGGCTGGCTGACACCCGAATCGGCGGCACACTGTTGTTCGCCGCCGGCAGCCTCCGGTCGACCGATCTACCACCCGAAACCCTGGTCACTCTTGACGGTGCCACCTACACCGGAATCCCCAAGCCGGGGTCACACCGCCATTGGCTGTGGCTGATACGCGAGCACACCCCCGACTACGCCACTCAGCCGTACCAACAATTGGCTGCTGTGTACCGTGCTGCCGGCCAAGACCGCGAAGTCCGTGACATCCTGATGGCCCAGCGACGCCATCAAATCGAGCGCCGCGCCATCACCGGCTCGGACCGCATTGGGCCAAAATCACCGAGCGGACCCTCGGCTTCGGCTACCAACCCTGGCGCGCCGTCATTCTGCCGCTCACAGTACTTCTTGTCTCCGTGACCGCCGCGATCGTCGCCGGCCATAACGGTGGCCTGGCCCATACCAGCCACGCCGCCACCCCCGGGACCGCGTGCAGCACCCTGGAGTACATCGGCGTCGGCCTCGACTTGGGCACCCCACTGCTCAAGACCGGCACCCGTGAGCTGTGCGCGCCTACCTCGACCGCCGCCGGACAAGCCATCACCGCCGCCGGCCGGGTCCTGCAAGCCCTCGCCTGGGCCTTCGCCGCGCTTTTCATCGCCGGACTTACCGGCGCCGTCCGAAAGACCTGACCAGAGCAGGCGCAATGCCTGATGGTGGCCCTTCAGCGGGGGTGGCTGGCATACCGGCCGGGCTCGGAACCGTCACGGGCAGGTCGTTTTCCGATTTGATCGCCCTGCTCCTCTTCCTCCACGTGCTGGCCGTCGGCGTCCAGTTCGCTGTTCGCGGGTCGCGCAGCCTCTACTGCAGGTTCGGTGGCCGGTCAAGCGTGAAGGCGGTCGCTGCCAAGCAGTGCGTCGAAGCCCAACATCATCAGATCACGGCAGTCAGGTGAATGCGGCAGTCGATCTGGACTAGCGAGAGGCGCCGCAACCGGGGGCAGGTCCTAACTTGACATCCTCTCCGCCCTAATGGACGGAGATTCCCTCCACGCTGCGCGTGGAGCACGCGGCGTCCGGGTGGGTTACCGCTTCTCTGCGCGCTGC